>JACOTK010000102.1 GCA_016178435.1 Actinomycetota bacterium | reverse complement strand
TCTTGTCCAGGTCGAAAAAGGCTGCCTCCACAGTCATGAGCCTAGGGCGGGCGGGCAGGGCAGTGACCTCTGTTCAGGTCGAACCAATCCGGCTAACGTCCGCGACAGCAAGTGCAGGCCATCGGGATGGTCTCGGGGCGGGGAAAGGAATCATCATGCGAGCGATGAAGAAGAAACAAGGACTGGGCATTGCCGGCGCTGCAGGTCTTGCGGTCCTCCTGGCGGCAGCGCCGGCAGGGGCAGCGGTGACATCGATCACGGCGGTAGGTCCGTTGAGGGATCTGTCGGCGGCGACGGCCGATCCGACCGACGGGGCAAGGGCCGTGGTCCAGTCACTGGCAACGAGTGCCGAAACGACGGTTCGTCTTTCCCTTCGCGGGCTGGACCCGGCGTTTGTGGGCGTCGAGTACGGCGCGCACGTTCACGTCGGCCCCTGCGTTGCGGGCGATGGTGCTGCCGCCGGACCGCACTACAACAGCACGGGTCTGCCGGGGACCGAAGGACGTGTCGTCAGCGATCAGACCGAGGTATGGCTTGACTTCGTCATCGACGGCAAAGGACGGGCGTCGTCGAAGGCCAAGGTGCCGTTCGTGATTCCCAAGGGCGGCGCCGGCTCGGTCGTCATTCACGCGACTCCCACCGCGTCCGACGGCACGGCCGGTGCGCGCCTCGCCTGTTTGCCGGTGAAGTTCTAGCTGCTCCAAGCCTGCAATCTCCTTCACCAGGGAGGCCGGACGTCGGTACCGACGTCCGGCCTCCCTCTCTTTGTCCTCACCTCTTGTCGAACCACCCCCGCCTTCTTGCGCGACAGTCTCCAGGTGGCCCGGGTTGTGCACGACGAGATGAGCGATGAGGAGCTCATCTCGTTGCAATCGCCGGTGGAAGTCGCACGGCGCTCCAGGCGCTCTACGAGCGCCACGCTCCCTGGCTCGTGGTCCGTCTGCGCCGTCGTTGTGCGGACGCCACGATCGTTCACGACACGATCCAGGACACCTTCGTGGCCGTCTGGCAGGGGGCCGCCGGCTACTCCGGTTCAGGGGCGGTCGCGGCCTGGATATGGGGCATCGGTGTTCGCCGCCTTGTCGGCAGCGGGACGCGTGTGGTTGAGCCACGCACCGGACCCGCGTGCCCTGCTGACCTGGATGGATGGGACCGGACGCCATCGCCACATCGGTGAGCCACCGAAAGGGGCCGATCTGGTCGAGCCGACGCTCGAGGATGGTCACCTTCTTCTGATGGGCCGGGATTCATCCTCGGGGGTCCACACGTGATGTTCTTCGTCTTCGTGCCTGGTTTCATGATGGCGACGCTGTTGGGTTCGCTGGTGTGGGCACGGCGTGACCACCAACTCGTGGCGCCCGCTGTCGGTCCACTCGAGGTCTCGACGGGATTGTCGGGTGAGGGCGCCCTCCGGGGCGCCGTTGTCGCCTGGCGCTCCATCCGGCCACTGGTCGGCGTCGAGGCCCGGCGCCTCCTACGTCACCCGGCTCCGTACCTCATCACCGTTCCCTTTCTCGCCCTTACTCTCAGCGAGTTCACGTCCGGGTCCGTCCTGGCATGGAGCGACGACCGGGACGTTGCGCTCGTGGTGAACGCCACCGTTCCGTGGGCCTGGGGAACGCTCGTCGCGGCGAATCTCGTGGCATTGCGAAGCCGTCGATGGCGATCCGAGGAGTTGCTGACGACCATGCCGGTTCCCGAGGCATCGCGGACGGTAGCGCACCTCTTTGCCTGCCTCGTGATGGTGCCGGGGGCAGCGGTGCTCCTGGCAGCCGTGGTGTCGGTGGGCGAGCTCTCGGGTCGGATGATCGGCACTCCGCGATGGACCGTGCTCCTGGCGGGCCCGTTGCTCGTGGTTGGCGCAGGGTGCCTGGGCACGGCGGTCGCGCGGTGGCTCCCTCGACCGTTCTTCGGTTGGGTGGCCGTCCTCGGGGTCACGATCCTGCAGGTCAACCTTGCCGCCGGCAATTGGCGTTGGCGCTGGCTCCACTTCTCGCCGTACTCCGGCAACGCCAAGGGTTACGCCGAGCTCTTTCCCGACCACCATGCCGTTCACCTCGTCTACCTCCTCGGGGGGATTCTGCTCGTCGTCGGCATGGCGGTCGTTCATCACGGATTCAGCCGTCGTGTGGGGGCCGTGTTGGTGGCGGCGGTCCTCATCATGGCCGCAACAGCCGTTGCGCAGACCCGTCCGATCGGCGGAGCGCAGGCAGCGGCGCTTGCACAACGAATGGAGGACCCGGGCCGCGATCAGACGTGCCATGAACGCTCTCATTTCGTGATCTGTGCCGATCCCGTCTGGTCCGAGTTGGTGACGAAGTGGGCCGAGCCGGTGGAGGGGGTGCTCGCTCGTTTGACGTCTCAGGCGGTTCCCGATCATCTCGTCCTTCGCCGTCGCCCCATGATCGACGCTCGCCATGAGCTCGCCGAGGCGGTGGCAGTCAAGGTCGACCCGACCGTGGTCTGGCCCAATGATGATGAGGTCTCGATCGACGGTTGGGCGTTCCCGACACCGGGCGAAGGCCAGGCTGGGGACGGCGTTCAGCTCTCGCTCGCCTTTCGGGTGGCCTCGCGAGTGGTCGGCCTCCCACCGGATGTGTGGTGGGAGGCCGAGCCTTCTGACGGGAGCGCCGGCTGGTTGAAGGTGCCTTTGGCCCATCCGGACACCCACGAATCGATTGTGAGCCCCCTTGCCCAATGTCTCGCCGCCGATGAAGCACGGTCGGTCGTGGCGGTGTGGCTTGCTGGTCAGGCGACTCCTCGCGCCCGAGCGGAGTTGCATCGGCGAGCGCAGTCGATCGTGGCGGCCGGCGATCTGTCGCTTCCGGCATCCTTTGACACGGAGTGGAACTATGGCGGGGGTTTCCCCGACCTGTTGCCCGAGCAGGGCGCCCTGGTCACGGGGTCGGACGTCGTGGCCGGTGCGGCCCTGTTGAAGCGGGATGACACCGAGGTTGCCGCGGCGATCGGCCGCCATTGGAACGAGGTCGTGTCCAACCCTGCCCGGGGGACATCGAGTTCGGACGTTCTCGCTTGGTTCGATCTCGACGACGATGAGGCCGCCGACATCGTGAGGAACGGAACCCCAAGCGATCACAAGGTCGATCTGAGCCCCAGGCCGGCCGTGTTCGGACCCTGTCCGGGCTGATGAACAACCATCTCGATTCGACGGCTCGACAACGCATGCGGATGGAGGTGGCCGGGGTGCGCCGGAGGCTCCGGATCACCTGGCGTCTCGTGTCCCTGCGTCCGCTGCCGATCGCGGCAGCGGCGGGAGGGGTGTTGGTGTGGCGGGCGAAGTTGGACTGTGACGCGGCCGATCTCGTTCTGGCCGTGGCCGTTGCAATCGGCCTTTCGACGGTTCTTGCGGACCAGGCTGCAGTCACGCTTGCCGCCTCACCGACCACGCTGCGCCAACGCACTGCCTCCCGCCTGATCGTCACGCTGCCGGTAGCCGGTGTGTGCCGGCTGACCGCGGGACTTGTGGCGTTGCACAGGCTTCCCCACGACACAAGGTCCTGGGCCGAGGTGGTCGTTCCCGGCAGGCAGGCATGGCTGGTGCTCGCCGTGATGGTCGCGCTGGTGCTCGGGGTGGAGGCTCGTTCGGCCACGAGTGGCATCGTCGCCGGCATGGGTGGCTCGGTCACCGCGCTCGTCGTCCTGCCGGTCATCCTCCGTCTGCCGGACTCGTTGGCTGTCCTTCCGCTGGAACGTCATGTGCTCCGTTGGACGCTGCTGTTGGTCCTGCTCCTCATCGGTCTCTGCTCGGCGCTCGCCGACCCCGGGCTTCGCCTGCGGGTGTCGCGGTTCACGCGATGGGGATGACCCCGCCCGGATGCGGAGAGCATGAAAACCATGGAATTGACATGAGATGTGCTGACAGATAGCCTGAGCTTCTCCACTTCCCCCTGGAGTACGAAACGGCACTCGCAGGTTGAGTGCCAGTCGTGGAGATGTGAATCGCTCGTGATCACTGCCTGTTGGTCCGTCAAAGGTGGAAGCGGCACCACGGTCATCGCCGCAGCACTTGCTGCCCTGGCTGCTCGTCAAGGACCCGGTGGCGCCCTGCTTGCCGATCTTGCAGGTGACATCCCTGCCGTGTTGGGAATGAGCAACGACGGCCCCGGTCTGCTGGATTGGCTCCTTGCGGGCGATGAGGTTCCGTCGGACGCGCTGTCCCGCCTCGAGATCTCAGGTCCGGGGGGCATCCAGGTCCTGCCATCGGGCCGGCTCGATGGACGAGCCGACGAGGCCGATCTCCAGGGGCGGTCCGAGGTCCTGGCTGCCCTGCTGGCCGTTGATCCTCGCCAGGTGGTTGTCGACTGCGGGACGCAACCAACCGGTGCGGCCCTCACCCTTGCGGCGGCAGCTCCCATCTCGCTCCTGGTGTTGCGACCTTGCTATCTCGCCCTCTGCAAGGCGCTCGAAGCTCCGGTCCGTCCGACAGGCGTCGTGTTGGTAACCGAGCCGGATCGTTCGCTCGGTCGGCGCGATGTGGAGGACGCACTCGGCGTCCCGGTTTGTGCCGAGGTGATGATCGACCCCGCAGTCGCCCGCGCCGTTGACGCAGGCGTGCTGTCGTCACGTTTGCCCAGGAGCCTGGAACGGGCGCTGCGCCATGCAGCGTGAGTGGCGGACTCCCACGCTGACGCCCGATCGGTTGCACCGGCTGATGGTGGACGCCGGGCGCATCTCGGGATCAGCCGAGCCGCTGCGCCGGGAAGTCGAGCGTCGTGCCCGCGAGGAGGCCCCGCTCCTGGGTGGCAGCGATCTCATCGACCTTGTCGACGCGGTTCTCGCTCGCGTGAGAGGACTCGGCCGACTCGAGCACCTGCTGGATGACCAAGCCGTGACCGAGGTCATGGTGAACGGTCCCGACCAGGTCTGGATCGAGCGCCGTGGTCGTCTCGAACGGGTCATGCTGGACGACCCTCTGGACGCGGGGGCGATTGAACAGCTCATCGAGCGGGTGGTGGCTCCGCTGGGCCTACGGATCGATCGGTCCTCGCCATTGGTCGATGCTCGTCTTCCCGACGGATCTCGTGTCAATGCCGTGGTTCCCCCTCTTGCCATCGACGGCCCATGCCTGACCATTCGGCGTTTCGGCGCACGACGGATTCCGCTGGCCGACTTCTGTCATCCCGAGGTTGAGGAGCTCCTGGCCCGGGCGGTGCACGCGCGTCGCAACATCATCGTCTCCGGCGGCACGGGAGCCGGGAAGACGACCCTGCTCAATGCCTTGGCGGCGCGCATCGCCGAGGGCGAACGCATCGTCACCGTCGAGGACACCGCCGAGCTCCAGCTTCCGGGCGCTCATGTGGTTCGGCTGGAGGCGCGGCCGGCAAATGCCGAGGGGGCGGGCGAGGTGACCGTGCGTGATCTGGTGCGCAATGCGCTGCGCATGCGTCCCGATCGCATTGTCGTGGGTGAGGTTCGCGGTCCCGAGGCGTTGGACATGCTTCAGGCGATGAACACAGGCCACGAGGGATCGCTCTCGACCTGTCACGCCAACGGGCCCGTTGATGCCCTGCGCAGGATCGAGACGATGGTGCTCACGGGCGCGGTTGCCCTACCCCTGGCGGCGCTGCGGGACCAGATGACCTCCGCCCTGGACCTCGTGATCCAGGTGGCTCGCCGACCGGACGGATCGCGCTCGATCATCGAGGTTGCCGAGGTCTGTCCCGAGGCCCCCGGAAATGACCCCTGTCGGGTTCGCCGATTGGCCGGCACCGGTGGGGTGGAGGCGCTGCCCGAACGACCCGGCCGCGGCGACCCAACCGTCGGATTCGAGCGCGGATGATGATGAGGACAGGGAGCCTTGTGGCATCCAACGTCGGCGTGTCGATCATGGTGATGACGAGCATGATCGCGATTCGCCATGCGACGCTGGCCTCGCGGCGGCGGTCCGTGGGACGTCGTCTGCTCCCGGTTGGCGCGAGGACGCCCTTCCATGCGGGGCCGACTTCCGATGGAACGCCCGCGGTTCGTCCACTCGATGCGACCATGGCCAGATTGCCGTCGCTGCTGCAGGCGCCGACGTGGTTCGGTCGTGCGACACAACGTGCTGCCGTGCCGATGGCGCCGGAGCTCCTGTGGTCGACGTGGATGATCTCGGGGGCACTGGGTGTTGTGATCGCCTGGCTTGCGGCGGGCGTGGGTCCGGCAATTCTCACCGCAGCGACTGCGGCAGGCGTCCCGTCGACGCTCCTGTGGGCGATGCGCGAACGTGCCGGTGATCGCTTCCGGGCCGGCCTGCCGCTCCTGCTCGAATCGGTGGCTCGCTCCATGCGCAGCGGGGCCTCACTGCGCATGGCTTTGGAGGAGGGCGCCGCTGCGACGGGTGAGCCGATCGCCGATGATCTGCGGTCGCTGGTCGGCGATATGGCTGGTGGCGTATCGCTCGCCGACGCACTTGCGCGCTGGGAAGCTCGGCGCCCACTGCCCGGCGTACGGCTGTCGGTTGCCGCGCTGTCACTCGGTGTCGAGACGGGGGGCGCTCACGCCCGGGCCATCGACGGGGTCGCGGCGACCTTGCGCAGCGAGCTCGCTCTCGCCGGGGAGGTCCGGGCACTTTCCTCCCAGGCCCGCTACTCGGCACTTGTGCTGGTAGCCGCTCCCGTGGTCTTCGCTCTGTTGGCATCGGCGGCGGACGGCTCAACGGCATCCTTCCTGTTCCGCACGCCGGCAGGTTGGGCCTGCCTCACGAGCGGACTGGCCCTCGATGGCATCGCCGCCTTGTGGATGCGGCGTCTGGCCCGGGTGGAGCTGTGAGTGCCATCTTCCCGGCGGCTGCCTGGTCGGCACTGGTGGTGGCTCTTGCGTGGCAACATCGACCCGCTCCGAAGCGTGTGCGTGCGCTCGTCTCGGCGCCGCCCTCTTCGATGGAGCAGTCCGGAGCGGTGACGACGGTCATCACCGGGCTCATCGAGCGCGTGGGCCGTGCAGGTCTCCGATTGCTGCGACGTCCGGAGGCACCGGGCAGTGCGCGGCGAGTCGGCTGGGGAGTCCTGGCCGGGGCCGGCAGTCTCCTTGTCTTCCCACCTGTTGCAGCGGTTGTGCTGTTTGCCGGCTTCGCGCTGCCGACGCTTCGCAAACGTTCCGATCGACGTCGGCGTTCATCTGCCCTCCTGCGTCATCTGCCCGAGGTGGTGGACCTGATGCATCTGGCGGCAGGGGCGGGCCTGAACGTCTCCCTCGCGGTCTCGGCCGTCGCGCGGCGCGCCCCTTCACCCTTTGCGGAGGAGCTCACACGGGCGGCCGAGGAGGCAGCCATGGGTCGCCGACTCGCCGATGCTCTCGAGGATGTGGTCGGAAGAACCGACGAGGTCGTCCGACCATTGATCTCGGCGTTGGTCGCCGCCGAGCGTTACGGCGCCCCGCTGAGCGAGACGCTGGGTCGCCTGGCCGACGAGGTCCGAGGCCAACGCCGGCGTCGTGCCGAGGAAGCCGCTCGTCGGGTTCCGGTCAAGCTCCTCTTCCCCCTGGTGCTGTGCATCCTGCCCGCTTTCGGGCTTCTGACGATGGCACCCGTGTTGGCCGGCGCCTTCAAGGCACTGCGCCTGTGAGCCGGAGCCATCCAAACGACAGGAACCATCCAAACAAACAAGGAGAGAGCCATGCTTGCAACCAGGCTTTTGGTCCACGTCCATGTCACCGCGTTGATGATCTCGTCGCGAGCGGAGCATCGACTCGAACGATTGCGCGACGAACGGGGACAGGCCACCGCTGAGTACGCCCTGGTCCTTCTGGGCGCAGCGGGACTCGCGCTGCTCGTTGCCCTGTGGGCGCGCAAGACCAACATGATCGGCAAGTTGTTGGACTCGGTGTTCGACAATCTGCTCAAGATGATCGGCTGATGAAGCGGGGCAAGGGGGATGGGGGACAGGCAGCCGTCGAGTTTGCCCTCGTCCTCCCGCTCCTCGCGATGTTGGCCCTGGTCCTCCTGCAGGTCGCCGTGGTGGTTCGTGATCAGATTCTCGTCATCCATGCAGCGCGTGAAGGCGCAAGAGAAGCGGCGGTCGATCCCGCCGATGCCGCCGCTCGTCGTGGGGCCATGGCATCGAGCCCCTCGCTTGATCGAGATCGCATCACTGTCAGGACATCCGGTCGAGGTCGTCCGGGAAGTCGGGTGAGCGTCCAGTTGCAGTATCTGTCGCCCACGAATGTGCCGTTGGTGGGTCCACTGATCGGCGACATTCGTTTGGAGGGAACGGCCACCATGCGTGTCGAACACTGATCGGAGACGTTCCGCCTTCCGCAACACCATTTTCATGCGACAGGCGGTGGGAAGCTCGGTTAGCTTGTGTCGAGTCCGGCTGCGGGAAGGAATGCCCATGGTCGAGAGCGAAATGAATGGGCAGTCCATTCGACTGTGACGTAAAACACAATCTACAGTTGCCAATGGCTGAGGGCTTGGGTCCTGGACAACCTTGAGGAGAGTCGGAGTATGAAGAGAATGCGGACCATCGGTGCAGTGGGAGTATCCCTGCTTGTGACCGGTTCATTGTTGGGCTCGTCTCAGGCGCAGGCTGCGAGGCCTGAGTCCTATCAGGCGTCGGCCAGTGGCCAGGCGTTGGAGTTGTCGATTGCCGGCGTTGGTGTCAACGTCGGCGGAACCACTGCCGATCTCGATTCGGTTGGTCCGAAGGCATCCACCACGGGTGATGCGGTAAAGCTCCCCTTGCTGAACATCCTCAAGAGCGCGGCCAAGGTCGAGGGTGCCGAAGATGTCTCCGACAGCTCGAAGCAGTGCCCCACCGGCGAGATTCCACCTCTCCCGGTCGGTCTGGTGGCCGAGGTGAGCCTGCTGTGCGCAACGTCGAAGGCGAAGATCAAGGGCGGCATGGCTTCGGCCTCCAGCTCAGCCGATGCCGCCGAGATCGAGCTCCAGTACGAGTCCATCCTCCTCGGCAAGGCCAAGGAGACCCTGATGGGTCTGTTCTCCAAGGTCATCGGCGGAGGCCCTGACGCTGCTGCTGCTGCGGACACCGCCAAGTCCATGGGTGTCGATCTGAACCCCCTTGCGGGCAAGCCGATCAACGACGCCCTGTGGAAGAAGATCTTCGGCGAGATCTCCACGATCAGCCTCCTTTCCCTGGAGCTCGGTTCCTCCGAGTCGATGGTCGAGGTGGACGGATCCAAGGTGAAGTCTGCGGCGAGCTCGGATGGCTTCTCCCTGAACGTCCTGCCGAACGGCCTGTGCGGCCAGGACATCCTGAGCCTGAAGATGGGCCACAGCGAGGCGTCCGCCTCCTATGACCGCAAGACGGCCAAGAGCAATGGCAAGACCAATCCCGAGGCGGTTCAACTCAGCGCCGCCAACCCCGCCGACTGCCTCGGCGAGGGCAGGCGCTTCGAGATCCTCGACCTCATCGAGGCGGACGGCACCCTGCAGATCAAGCTGCCGATCATCGGCACGCTGGTGAAGATCACCTTCATGAAGGGCACCACGGTCGTGACCGATGAGGGCCCCGGCAAGCTTGCGGGCGGCAGTGAGGCCAAGTCCGCCTCCGACGTGTTCAAGGTCGAGGTCCTGCCCGGGCTCGCAGGTGGTGCGGTGCTGAGCATCGGCAATGCCCAGGCGACGGCCGGTGGCGCTCCCGCCATCGTTGACGCACCTCCGGCAACCGTCGCCCCGGCTGCCGTTTCCCCCACGACGGTGGTTGCCCCGACGACAACTCCGACCACGGTGAAGACCGAGGTCAAGGGTGCGGACACACTGCCTCGCACGGGTGGCGACGCAGCGGTGTCACTTGCAGGACTCGGACTGCTCGGCTTGGCCTTCGGCGCCCGCCGTCTGGCTCGCAGGGGTCGTGCCTCCGTCTGAGTCGTTACGGAGTGGTATCGAGAACCGAACGGGCCCCGGGGTGACGCTCCGGGGCCCGTTTACTCTGAAAAGCTGGAGGTTGTGATGAATGGTTCAGACTCCGAGGCCTCCGCAACCGACTCGCCGCCGCCGCCGGGGGTTGGAGGCCTCGTTTCCTTTCTGCGCAAGCGGGGGTGGGCCCGTCGGCTCCTGTCGGGGCTCTCGGTCCTGCTTCTGCTCGGGGCCGTCGGCATGCTTGGTTACCCCTTCTACACGAATCTGTATCAGAACCGGGTGCAGGACAAGCTCGACAGCCAATTGGCCAGCCCGGAGATCAAACAGGCCTACCGTGACCGGGCGGTCAAGACCGGTGACAGCCTCACCCGTATCAAGATTCCGGCCATCGACGTCGACGTGGTCGTCGTCGAGGGCACGACGGCCAGTGCGCTGAAGGCAGGGGCAGGTCATTATCCCTCCACGCCGTTGCCCTGCGAGACCGGCAACGTGGGCATCGCGGGACACCGCACGACCTATGGTCGTCCCTTCCACAACCTGGACCGGCTGAAGCCGGGCGACGAGATCATTCTCGAGACCCCACTTGGACGTTGCAGTTACAAGGTTGATCGGGACCCGTTCGTGGTAGCACCGACCGACCTGTCCGTCGTCGACCCGACGGACACCGCGACGCTGACGCTGACGACCTGTGAGCCCAAGGGCTCGGCAGCGCGACGACTTGTGGTGAAGGCTGTGTTCCAGGGTGCGGTTACCCAGGCATGATCAGGAGCGGAGGCCTACGCCTCCTGAGTGGGACGGTAGGTATCATCGCAGCTGTTCTCCTGGGTGCTACTCCGGCGATGGCAGCGTCGCGGACCATCGAATGGACGAATCCGACGCTTGAGGACCCCGTGCTCCGTGAGGCAGGCAAGATTGCCGTCATGACCCACAACGACGACGGTCGTTCGACGGACAAGATCGAGATCGCCATCGACAATCCATTCCCGGCGGACGACCCGTGTTCGCCGAGTCCTCTCGTCTCGAGTGTTCGCCCGCCCTCGGGCAGCAGGGGAGCGGTCCCCTTCGAGGTCGACGTGGCGTTTCCCTGCAACGGGGCCTATTCGGTCGTCGCCAAGGCGTGGAACACCCGGCAGGGAATCGACCTGGCCGACATGTGGTCGAGCACGTTGCCGTTGCGCGTTGCCATGCCGCCGGCCCCCGTCGCCGGGCTTTCGAGCACCGGCTGGGTTGCTCCGCAGGGTGACGATGAAACGGGGCACATCGAGTTGCAGTGGCGCGCCAACACCGAGCTGGACCTGATCGGGTACCGCATCGATCGTGCCGTCAACGATCAATCCCTGGTGACGTTGACCGAAATCGGTACCGGTGTCCCGACCTCCTTTGTGGACTCGGACCTTCCGGTGGCCGGCGCGAAGTACACCTACAAGCTCGTGGCGATCCGCAAGGGTCCGTCCGCCGATGAGCGCGTCGATTCTGCCACCCCGGTCATGGTTGCCGTCACAGCGGGGAGGCCGGTCTCCGATCCCATCGTCGGCGTGCCGGTTACGACAACGCCGCCGCCGACGACTCTGCCGAAGGCACCCCCAAGCACGAAGACGATCACACCGCTGGGCTCGAGCGGTGAGTCGACCGAGAGGCCGGGTGCGAAGGCTGCCGCCGAGACGACCGGCGAGTCCGGTGGCCTTTCGAGGACCATCGAGCTCGAGCCTCAGGACTCCGACGAACCGGCTCCATCGTCCGACACGCCGACCACGATCGACACGGGCTATGCGGATCGCCTTCCCTTCTCGGCAGATGCGGGCGCCGGGGCCGATGACACCGAGGGCGGCGGTGACATCTCGTTCGAGGAGTTGGGCGCAGGCGAAGGAACGTCGCAGCGCCGGGCAGTGCTCGTCCCTGTGGCCAGTGGTCTCATCCTGGCGGTGGGGTGGATGTTCGTCCGGCTCATCCGTCGCGAGCTTGCTCATGCCGAGGCAGCCGAGGAAGTGGATCTCAGGAGTCGCGCGCAGTGGTCAATGGTGACGACGAGCGGGGACGACACGGGACCGGTGTTGACCAGACGTGAGGTGCAGGCGGCGAGACGCAACGAGATCCCGACAGAGAAACAGCGGGTCTGACACCCCATGTTGGCGTCATGGGGGATCAACTTCCGGAGGATCGGGATCGGGATCGGAGAAGTGCCCTGGAGGATCGGCGCCTCGCGCGTGATCCTGGGGGCGGGGGCATTGGTCGCCACCTTTGTCGCCGGCGTTGTGCCGTCGAGCGCTCAAACCACCGGCACCGATCCGTTGCGACCCTACCAATGGCCGTTGGATGTGATCGGCGCCGAGGTGGCATGGGGCCAGACGATGGGCAGGGGGATCACCGTCGCGGTGATCGACACCGGGGTCGATCTTGCCCATGAGGACCTGGCTGCACAACTGGTCCCCGGCAACGACTTTGTCGATGGCGATCGGACACCCCAGGACGTCAATGGTCACGGTACCCATGTGGCGGGCGTGATCGCGGCGACTCGTGGCAACGATCTGGGTGTCGTCGGCGTGGCCCCTGAGGCGCGGATCATGCCGATTCGGGCACTGGATGCCGAGGGGGTGGGAACCCCGGCCGCGGTTATTGCCGCCGTTCGGTGGGCCGTCGACAACGGGGCGGCGGTCATCAATCTTTCGGTCACCGAGGTGACGGCGCAGGGAGGTCCGTTCGCCGGGAGCCTGACGTCCGCGATCGAGCAGGCGTGGGCAAAGGGGGTGATCGTGGTTCTGGCCAGTGGCAACGATGGCTCGGGGGGCGATACGTCGGCGCCTTCGTACGAGAAAGTCCCTGCAATCGTCGTGACGGCCACCGATCGCCACGATTCTCCCGCCGGCTATGCCAGGCCGGTGGGGGATGCTCAGTGGGCAATGGCGGCCCCGGGGGGAGCCGGCAATGGCGAGATCAGCGATGACGTTGCCTCGACGTATTGGAGTCGTGGGCAGTCGAACCTGTATGCCGCCATGGCGGGTACCTCGATGGCGGTGCCACACGTGGCTGGGGCAGCAGCACTCCTCCGTTCCCTTGGACTGAGTCCGGCGGAGACCGTGGATCGCCTTCTCGGGACCGCCCGTGATCTGGGAGCCCCGGGTCGGGACGCGGTGTTCGGCGCAGGCCGTCTTGATCTCTCAGCCGCCATCAAGGGCGTTCCTCAGTCCCTCCAGCAGCCCGGCATCTCGGCGCCCCCCGTGTCGACCGAGGCAACACCCGAGTTGATTCCCGTCACATCGGTGTTGACCCCTGTGGTCGAATCGCCTCCGGAGACCTCGCCGCCCACCGTCGCGAGGACTCCGAGGAGCATGGGCCCGCCGCCCGAGCTCCCCTCGATCACCGTACCGCCGACTTCGGCGCCGACTTCGCTGCCGCCGAGTTCGCTGCCGCCGGCCTCAAGTTCCTCCGAAGGCGCGCAGGCCTTGGCGGTCATGCCCGAGCCGGGTGGGAGGCCATCGCGCACGCCCTTGACGATGGCGGCCTCGACGGCTCTGCTCGTCGCAGCGTCGGCTTGTTGGCGGTCCCGTTCCCATCTGAGGCGCCCACCGATCTCCGGCTCCGGGTGAGGCTGCCTCGACGACGATGACTCGAGCGCATCGCCTGATCGAGGCGATTGCTTCCCTTCACCCGCGTCGACGGTGCGGTTGGGCCTGCCGGTCGTGTTGGTCCTCGGCGTCCCGCCTGGCTACCGTGTGAGGCGGGCCGGCTGCTGGCGGCTCGTTGTCAGGTGACGTCGGCGTGAACGAGGATGTGGATTTCCAGATGGATCTTGGCCTTGATGTCACCCAGCACGGGTCCTGTTCGGTGATAGCGGTGTTCGGTGAGGTGGACGTCGCGTCGGTGCCCCGCCTGCGTGAGCAGCTCCACAGCCTCGTCGCCGAGGGGAGGAACCGTATCGTGGTGGATCTCGACGGTGTCGGGTTTCTCGATTCCACCGGCCTCGGGGTGCTGGTCGGG
>JACOTK010000277.1 GCA_016178435.1 Actinomycetota bacterium | reverse complement strand
GGCCCGTGTGGGTGACGACCCCTCGTCCCTCGCCTTCGACGACAAAGGTCCCGGCCCAGATGGTGTCATCGGTGCTCACCGCCTGTGGCTCCGACTCGCCCGTGAGGGTCGAGAGATCGAGCAACAGGCTGTGGGCCTCGACGACGGTCATGTCGGCGGAGATTCGATCGCCGGGGCGGAGAATGACCAGGTCCCCTCGAACCAGCTCGGCGGCGTCGACCGTGACGGGAAGCCCGTCGCGCACCACCGACGCCTGGCGAGGGAGCAGGTCGCGCAGCGCCTCGGAGGCACGTTCGGCCCGATACTCCTGGGTGAACGCAAACAGGCCGTTCACCACGATCACCATGAAGATGGCGAACCCAAGCTGGGGCATGCCTGCAACGATGGCCAGCCCACCGGCGACCCAGAGCATCGCTGCGAAGAAGTGCGTCATCTGCGCGAGGAGTTGACGCCAGGGCGAAACCGATTTGGCCTTGGGAAGGCGATTGGGCCCTTCCGCCTTCAGGCGCTCCGCGGCCTGCACGGCGGTGAGACCGGGCACCGAAGGACCCTCGCCCAGCTCCGGGGGGTCGAGAAGCCGGCTCACGGGAGCATTCTTTCCTGGATGGGTACGGGTTGGCCAGAGTCGGATCGGCACGATGAGGGGGTCTTCGGGCCGGGCAGGTCAAGGTCTTTGTGCCCTTGAGCATGATCGGGGTTCGCCGTAGCGTCATGACGTGTCTGCCCAAGCGAATCCGAGCCCTCGGGCGGCCCCAGGTCAAGGCGTGGTCTTTTTCGAGCATCTCGGGCGAGGTGATGTCGCGCTCGCAGGCGGAAAGGGGGCCAACCTGGGTGAGCTGGCCGGCGCAGGCTTTCCGGTTCCGCCGGGTTTCGTGGTGACCGCTCCCGCCTATCTCCAGGCGATGGACGAGGCGGGCGCCCGGGCGGCACTGCAGAGCCGTATCGCTGCGCTCGACACCACCGACACCGGTGCGTTGGCGACGGTGGCCGACACCCTCCAGACCCTCGTTCGGGAGAGGGGCGTGCCTGATGTGCTGGCCAAGGAGGTGCTCGATGCCTACCACCGCCTGGGTGACAAGGTAGCTGTTGCCGTTCGGTCATCGGCCACATCGGAGGACACCGGTGACACCTCGTTCGCGGGCATGAACGAGACGTTCACCAACGTCGTCGGCGACGACGAGTTGTTGGCGCGCATCGGCGACTGCTGGGCCTCGCTCTACGGCCAACGTGTCATCTCCTACCGGGCAAGCCAACAGGTGACCGCCGAGCCGGCCATCGCGGTGGTCGTCCAGCGCATGGTCGACGTGGAACGTTCGGGGGTGATGTTCTCGGCCGATCCGGCCACCGGTGACCAGGGAGCCGTGGTGATCGAGGCGGCCTTCGGCCTCGGTGAGGTGGTGGTCGGCGGCCAGGTCGAGCCCGACACGTACCTCGTCGACAAGACGGGCCCACGACTGCGCCAGGTGCACGTGGGCACGAAGGGTCACAAGATCATTCGTGGACTCGACGGGCACGACGAGCGGGTCGAGCTCGGCCCCGAGGAGGCAACTCGTCGAGTGTTGAGCGACGAGGAGGTGCTGCGCCTTGCCCGCCAGGGCATCGAGGTCGAGGCCCATTACGGGGCGCCCCAGGACATGGAGTGGGCAGTCGATGTCGACGGTCGGTGGTGGCTGGTGCAGTCGCGGCCGATCACCACGTTGGGCAAGGCTTCACCACACACGGACATGCAGGCGCTCGATGTGACAGATCTCCAGCCGTTGCTGCACGGTCTGGCGGCATCGCCTGGGGTGGTGAGCGGGCCGGTACGGGTGCTCACCTCGATCGACGAGGCCGATACGTTGCAGGCCGGCGAGGTCCTGGTCGCGCCCATGACCTCGCCCGATTGGGTGCCGACCATGCGCCGGGCCGTCGCCCTGGTCACCGACGGCGGGGGCATGACCTGTCACGCCGCCATCGTCAGTCGCGAGCTCGGCATGCCCGCAGTGGTGGGGGCGCGGGGGGCGACGACAACGCTGCGAACCGGCGAGATCGTCACCGTCCACGGCGCCCGTGGTGCGGTCTATCCGGGTGACCTCACCGCGTCGCTCTCGTCCGGCCAACCCGGAGCGATCACCAGGCCACGGGACGTGGCCGACCGGGCGCCGGCGACGCCCTCGGTCGAGACCCTGGCGACCCGCCTCTACGTGAACCTTGCCATCGCCGATCGCGCCGAGGAGGTGGCGGCTCTTCCCGTCGACGGGGTGGGTCTGTTGCGAGCCGAGTTCATGATCGCCGATGCCCTCGGCGGTGAGCACCCCCGTTACGTGTTGGCACAGGGCAGGCGTGAGCAGTTCGTGTCGGCGCTCGCCGATTCGTTGCGGCGGGTGGCGCTCGCGTTCAATCCCCGTCCGGTGATCTATCGGGCGATGGACTTCCGCACGAACGAGTTTCGAGAGCTCGAGGGCGGCGACGGATTCGAGCCCCATGAGGAGAACCCGATGATCGGCTATCGCGGCTGCTACCGCTATGTCCGCGACCCCGAGGTGTTCGCGATGGAGCTCGAGGCGTTGGCGCGGACCCGTGAGCAGGCATCCAACGTGCACCTGATGATTCCCTTCGTGCGGACGCGTTGGGAGCTGGAGGTCTGCCTCGAGGCCATCGATGCCAGTGCGCTCGGGCGTGAGCGGGGGCTCCATCGTTGGGTGATGGCCGAGGTCCCTTCGGTGGTGTATCGCATCCCTGAGTACGTGGCGATGGGGATCGACGGCGTGTCCATCGGTTCCAATGACCTCACCCAGCTCATGCTCGGGGTGGATCGGGACTCGCAGGTCTGTGCGGAGTTGTTCGACGAGAGCGATGATGCCGTCCTCGACGCCATCCGCCGCATCATCGAGGCCTGCGCCGATGCAGGCGTGACCTCGTCGCTGTGTGGTCAGGCCCCCTCGAACAATCCGGCCTTCGCCGAGCGGCTCGTCCGCTTCGGCATCACCTCGGTATCGGTGAACCCGGATGCGGTCGATGTCACGCGTCGAACCCTCGCCGGCGCCGAACGCAGGATCCTGCTCGAGGCGGCGCGTCGTCGTTAGCCTGCGGTGAGGCCTTCGGGCACGCTGCTGTGGCGTTGCCGCCACAGCGGCCCACGATCGAGCGTAGGCTGCGCTCATGTCGACACCCGGGGTTGATGTCCGTTTTCGGGGGTTGCTGGACGCCGTCCTGCTCGTTGCGTCCGACCTCGCGCTGCCGGCCGTCCTGCGCCACATCACCGAAGCGGCATGCACCCTGGTTGATGCCCGCTACGGGGCTCTCGGGGTCATCGGCTCGGATCGGAGCCTGGAGCAGTTCATCCATGTCGGCATCACGCCCGAGGACGCCCTCGCGATCGGCCCTCTCCCCAAAGGTCAGGGTCTGTTGGGCCTCCTCATCGTCGACCCCAAACCCGTTCGCATCGCGGACATCGCCGTTCACCCCGACTCCTTCGGGATCCCCCCCCATCATCCGCCGATGCATTCCTTTCTCGGCGTGCCCATCTCGGTGCGTGAACGGGTGTTCGGCAACCTGTATCTCACCGAGAAGATCGGCGCCGACGCGTTCACCGAGGAGGACGAGGAGTTGGCCGTTGCGCTCGCAACCGTTGCCGGCGTGATCATCGAGAACGTTCGTCTGCAGGGTCAGGTCCAGGCGCTTGCCGTCCTGGAGGACCGTGAACGCATCGCTCGTGATCTCCACGACACGGTGATTCAGCGGCTGTTCGCGTCGGGCATGGCCCTTCAGGGCGCGGCCCGTCTGGCCGAGCCGATGGTGGCGGAGCGGATTCAGGACACGATCGATGACCTCGACCTCACCATTCGTGACATCCGTTCGGCCATCTTTGCCCTTCAGCCCCAGGCGAGCCCGGCCGGCGATCGCGGGCTGCGGGCAATGGTCATGGGGGTCATCGCCGAGGCAGCAGGTCCTCTGAGCTTCGAGCCGCATCTGCATCTTGCGGGGCCGATCGACTCGCAGGTGCCGGTGGAGGTGGGTGAGCAACTCCTGGCAGTGGTGCGGGAGGCGCTGTCGAATGTGGCCCGCCACGCGCAGAGCAATCGCGTCGACGTCTTCATCGAAGCCGGCACCGAGTTGGTCCTGCGCGTCGTTGACGATGGTGTCGGCTTTTCGGGATCGGGCCGCGCCGGCGGGAACGGTCTTGCCAACATGACCAAGCGGGCCAAGACGCTGGGCGGGACCTTCGAGCTTCGCTCCGGCGAATCATCGGGGGCCGTTTTGGAGTGGACCGTTCCTCTCACGGACCGGTCCACCTGACCGTTCCTCGGCGGTCGGGTCGTGCACCTCGGGTCGAGCACCTCGGTCGGGCTGCGCCGGCGGTAGCGGTTGTCATGTCGGCTGCCTGGGTCGATCCCGGGTCTCGTCAGGTCTCGTCGGTTTCCGCCCTCAGGATGTCCGGTCCAAGTGCTGCCCACACCTGTGCCACCGAGTCGTCCCGCCCTCCGCCGGTGTCGATCACCGTGGCGCTCGGCCAGGGCGACGAAGCGGCCCGAAGCGTCTGGGCAACATCCGCCGTTGCATCCGACGGGTCGTCGCCTCGATCCGCTCTGGTCTCGATCCTGGCGAGAGTCACCTCGATCGGCGCCTCGCAACACAGCTCGATCAGGTCGCTGCTCGTGTCCGACGCCAATGTTGCGGCAGCAGAGCGAAAGCGAGCGTCGGTCCAGCTTGCATCCAGGACCACCGACTGTCCCTGCTCCAGGTCCGGTCTCGCTCGGGCGAGCATCTCGTCGTAGGTGGCATCGGTCGACGCCTGATCGTAGATGCCTTCCCCGATGCCGTTCTGTGCCCCCGAGCGTGAGGTGGTCGTTAGCCCGAAGAGCGCCTTGCGCACCTCGTCGGATCGAACCAGGGCCCAGCCCTGCCGGGCCGCCAGGGCCTTGGCCAGGGTCGACTTTCCGGTGCCGGGTGCGCCGCCGATCAGCACGAGCTTCACCTGGCAGCGCTTCAGATGGGCGAGGGTCATCGTCAGGAGGTGATGGGCCTCGACGCCGGCGGATCGGTCACCCTGCCCGGAGCGCAGACCGGCCACCTTCGCCCGTACCTGTGCTCGATAGGCGATCCAGAAGTGTTCGAGGGTTGCGGGGTATGTCTCGTTCGTGAGCTCCCGATACCGGCGCAACAGCTCTGTGCCGAGCCGAGGCGAGCCGAGGCGCTCGAGATCCATGGCCAGAAATGCCACGTCGCCGAGCACGTCGCCGTATCGCAGCCGGTCGTCGAACTCGATGCAGTCCAGGATGCGCGGGCCGTCGGGCAGGCAGAAGATGTCGTCGGCCAACACGTCGCCGTGCCCATCCCGGATCCTCCCCTCGGTGATGCGTCGGGCGAACAAGGGGGAGCGACCGGCGAGGTAGCGCTCCGCCAGCACGGCGACCTCCTCCACCGTGCCCGGGTCCAGCAGGGGTGGGCCGTCCGGGGTCGGGACGGCAAAGGCGCGAAGCTGATCGCTGTTGGCCTCCCAATGCCGGCGCAGGTGGTGGACACTGCCCGCCTCGGCGATCTCGGCGGAGACATCGGCTCGTGCGTGAAAGTCCGCGAGCACCTGCGCGATGGCGCGCAGCTCCATACGCACGTCCCGCCCGGCGGTCACGAGTGTCGAGAGTCGTCGCCCACTCGGCATGCGCCGCATGACGACCAGGTGATCGAAGGGCGTTCCGTCGGGACCCACCAGATCCACAACGCCGAGATAGACATCGGGGGCGAGCCGCCGGTTGAGCTCGACCTCGCGTCGACAGACTGCCTCGCGGGCCTCCCGGGTGCGGAAATCGAGGAAGCCGAAGTCGACGGGCTTCTTCACCTTGTAGACCCGGTCACCGACGAAAAGGACCACCGAGACATGCGTCTCGGCAACGGCTGCGGGTTCCGTCGAGCCCGAACCGGTCATGCCGGCCGCCATCAGGGCAAGGAGGGGATCAAGTGAAGCAGGAGGTCCCTGTACGCGAGGACCTTCGACCTTATCCATAGCGGCAGGAACCTGGGCAGGATGCCTTGTGGCGCATACCGAAACATGGGGCCACGAGGCAGGTAGGAACTGACGTGTGCGGGACATCGGACAAGTGATCATCGACGGGGAGGAGACGGTCCGTTTCGACCGAAACGGGCTGGTGGTGCTGTCCCGCCAGGAGTGCCTGATGCTGTTGGCACAGGCTTCGGTCGGGCGTGTGGCAGTCTCGATGAACGCCCTTCCTGCCATCTTTCCGGTGAACTTCGCCATGTTGGGCGAAGATGTCGTGTTCCGCACCGGGACCGGTATGAAGCTGGCTGCGGCGGTCACCAACAGCGTCGTGGCCTTCGAGGTCGACGAGTTCGATTACGAACGATGTTGGGGATGGAGTGTCATGGTCGTCGGGACCGCGTCGGAGGTCATGGCTGCCGCCGACCTGGATGCCGCCGAGCAACTGAACCTCAGCCCGTGGGCAGCGGGAGTCCATCAAACGCGCCTCATCCGCATCGACACCCGGATGGTTTCCGGCCGGCGCTTGGTGCCCGATGACGAGTCGCAGCCGCTCCACCCGGTGCAGGGTGCCGCGTTGCGCACGGGAACGAGTCAAGATGGGGCACATGGCCGATACCAATGAGCAGGCGGAAGCCGGCGATGACGTTGTCCGGGAAGTCAGGGTTTTCCTTCTCGACGACCATGAGATCGTGCGACGGGGTCTACGCGAGCTGATCGAATCGGAGGAGGGTCTGACCGTCGTGGGCGAGGCGGGAACGGTCGAGGAGGCGTTGAGCCGAGCCCCTGCGGTTCGGCCCGATGTCGCCGTCCTCGACGTCCGCCTCCCCGATGGGAGCGGTGTCGAGGTCTGTCGTTCGCTACGGGAGCGCATGCCGGGGTTGCAGTGCCTCATGTTGACCTCCTTCGCCGACGACGAGGCGTTGTTCAGTGCCATCGTCGCGGGCGCCGCCGGTTATGTGTTGAAACAGATCAAGGGCAACGACCTGACCGGGGCGATTCGCAAGGTGGCCCGTGGTGAATCGCTGCTCGACCCGGCCATGACGGGGCGGGTCATGGAGCGGATTCGTCAGGGTCAACAGGAGACGTCGCAGCTCGCGCATCTCACTGACCAGGAGCGACGGATCCTGGACCTGTTGGCCGAAGGGCTCACCAATCGCCAGATCGCCGATCGCATGTTCCTGGCGGAGAAGACCGTCAAGAACTACGTCTCGAACCTCTTGGCCAAGCTTGGCATGCAGCGTCGCACCGAGGCGGCAGTCTTTGCCGCTCGCCTCGCATCGCGTGGCCCCGGCGTCTCCGACGGCTGAGGTGCTCATGCGGTCGTCCGCGTTGACGGTTGTTCGTCGGCGGGGGGGCGTTGGGCGTTGACGGGCACCAGCAACACGGGCACACACGACTGCGCCAGGACCTCGGCCACGACCTGGGCCCGGCCGGGCGAGAGATCTCGGGACCACCCGATGACGATCAGATCGACGTCCTCGGCCACGGCGAGCCCGATCACGGCCTGACCGGGTGAGCCCGATCGGGTGACGAGGCGAGGGCAACCGATCTCGTGGCGCGCTGTGAACTCGTCCGCCCAGGCGTCAAGACCGTGTTGGGTCTGGTCGATGAAGCGGGGGACCGTCTCTCGTGTGAAGACGTGCAGCGCGACGACCTCGACGCCGGACTCCGAGAAGCCTGTCACGACGCTCTGGACCGCGGCCGTGGTGTCGGGCGAGCCGTCGAGCGGCACGAGAATACGGGTCATGCGTTGGGATGCAGGGCGACAGAGCTCGGGCGGAACGACCACGAGTGGCGTGCCCGTTCGTTGAACCATGGAAAGGGTCGCGTGCCCTGCAGGGTGAGGGCCACCGGCATGGCCTCTGGCGCCCACGACGCCGATGGCGACGTCGGGATCGTCGAGGGCCTCGACCAGGGCATCGACGGCGTTGCCCTTCAGCTGTTGCATCGGGAGCCCCGCCGCCCTTGCCGCGCCCGATGCGCTCAGTCCTCCCCGGTTCGTCACATGGACCACCTCGATGTCGAGGCCGAGGAGGTTGCCGATGACGAGCGCTGTGTCGAGCACAGGCTGCGCCACGGGACTGTCATCGATCGCAGCAATCAGTTTCATGACGATGCCTCCATCTGCCGGCCGTCTGCCGTAGGGGTGAACCGCATGCCGGGGGGTCGCACGAGGGTCGGGGCCATGCCGCCCAACACGACGATGACGTCGCCATCGGGGGTGACGTCAATGGTGTCGCCCTCCACTCGAATCGTGACCCGGACGCCTCGGAAGACCACGGTGATCTCGACGGCACCCCACGCGTCGGGGAGATGTGGATCGACGACCAGGCCATCGGGACCTGGCCACAGCCCGACGAACCCGAACGCAACTGCCTGCCAGATGCCCCCGAGTGCCGCCACGTGCAGGCCGCCCGCGGTGGTTCCGGTCAGGTCGTCGAGGTCGATGCGACACGCGAGGCGAAAATGATCGAGGGCCTCGTTGGCCTGGCCGGCTCGGGCCAGCAATCCGGCATGGATCGCCGGCGACAGGGAGCTGCCGTGTGCCGTGCGCGGCGCGTAGAAGGCAAGGTTCGGACCGAGGGAGCCGGGAGCGCATGCCTCCGGAACGAGTTGATGCAGCATGAGCACGTCGGCCTGCTTGATGACCTGTGAGCCTGCCACCCGCTCCCGCCCGAGCAGGACGTCGGCGGCCACCGGGGGTGACGCGAGCTCGCTGATGATCAGCGGCTCGAGCGCGGCGAACCCCGAGAACTGCTCGTAGACCCCGGTGCCGGCGTCGTAGCCGTCGACGAGGGTGTCGGCCACCTTTCGCCAGTCCGCCACCTCCTCTCCTGTGACGTCGACAGGTTCACCCTCGGCGATGATCGCCTCGACCAGCTCGGCCCCGCGTCGTAGGTTCCATGAAGCCATCACGTTGGTGAACGCGTTGTCGTCGACCAGCTCGTGGTACTCGTCGGGGCCTATCACGCCACGCAGATGGGCGGTGCCGTCGGCGTCCCTCTCGGCCCGTGAGGCCCAGTAGCGGGCGGTCTCGATCACCAGCGAACGACCGGGGCCGAGGAGAAACGTCCGATCGCCGGTCCATGCCGCCGTGTGCCAGGCCGCCCAGGCAATGTCGGCGACGATGTGCTCCTCGGCCTGTCCGGTGAGGATCGCGACCGTGACACCGTGTGCGTCAAGGGCTGATCTCGGGGTGACATCCATACCTGTGCTAGCGGACTCCCAGGGGAATCGAGCGCCGACTCGGCCCACGGCGGCGGCGTTGGCGAGGGCGGCACCGAGGCGGGCAAGGCGGTAACGCAACATCGACTCGGCGGCGGGCGCATGGGTCGCGGCCAGAACGGGCAGGACGAACACCTCGGCATCCCAAAAGACGTGGCCCGCGTAGGCGGGGCCACTGAGACCTCGTGCGCCGACGCCTGTCTCGCCCCCGTCACCGACGCAGGCCATCAGGTGAAAGAGCGCGAATCGAACGGCCAGCTCGGCATCGGGGTCGCCGGTGATGGTCACCTCGGCGTGGGCCCAGCGAGCGGCCCACGCCCGCCGTTGCTCGGCGAGGAGCTCGTCAAAGCCCACCGTCATGTCCGCTGTGAGGCCCTGGCCGGCGATCGCGGGATCCGGCATCATCCCGGGGTCCGCGAGGTAATGGGCAAGGCGTTCGATCGTTCGCATGCCTGCGGTGGTGTGCGATCTCGTGTGGGCCGCCGCGGCGATCCCCCCGCCGAGGCTTGACCGGGTCGACGCCCATGAGGTGTGGTCCCTCACGCCATGGGCGCCGTTCTCGTGGCGGGGAAGGACCAACGACAGTCCCGGACTGAGCTGGGCCGCGTCACCCTCGGCCCGAAGGGCCATGGCGCCGGGACGTGTCCACGAGGCGAAGCGCATCGATCGAAAGTCCGGGCCGCCGTCACGGTCCCGCCTTGTTCTCGTCAGCACCCCCGAACGCAGGTCGAGGACCCACTCACTTCCTTCGCTCGGGCCGTGTAGTTCGAGGTCGGTCCATCGGGGGCCGATCAGGTAGCTCTCCACGCCGTCCCGGTCGTCGTACACGCCGCCGGCGATCACCATCGGGTTGGTGGTGCTCCCGTCCTCTTCCCGGTAGCCGCGGGTGCCGAAGTGCCCGTTGGCCACCACGAGCAGACTTTCTCGGACCCGCTCGAGTGTGGGCCCGGTCTCCGTCCGGACGAGCGTCCATCCCGGGTCGAGGTCAATGGCGGGCACCCGACGGGTTGCCCGGCGAACCAGCTGGTTGTCGAGGAGGGCCAGAAAGGTTTCAGGTCCGCCAGGCAGGTGGACGACGCCTGCGGGAACACCTTCGGGCTCCACGCCGACCGAGACCGCCGTGGCCCGTC
>JACOTK010000276.1 GCA_016178435.1 Actinomycetota bacterium | reverse complement strand
GGCGCGACGCCGAGCGGACGGCGGCCGCCTGGAGGGGCAATGCGTTCAGCGTCGGCGACATCGGACGCATCGACGATGAGGGCTTTGTCCATCTCGACGGGCGACGGGACGATCTGATCATCACCGGTGGAGTCAATGTCTATCCCGTCGAGGTCGAACAGGCGCTGGCCGGTTTTCCGGGCGTGATGCAGGTGGTGGCGTTCGGCGTGCCCGACGATCGCTGGGGCATGCGTCTCTGTGCAGCGGTGACCGGTGATGTCGACCTGGAGGCGCTCGCCGCGTACGGTCGCACCCGCCTCGCAGCCTACAAGTGCCCCAAGGATCTCATCGCCGTCCCCGTCATTCCCCACACCGAGAACGGCAAGGTGCGCCGTTCCACCCTCGCCGCCGATCTCGGCCTGGAGGCATCGGGACCGGCGAACTGACCTCGACGGGGCGCTCGAAGCGTCAGGGCTGCGGTTTGGGCGCGAACTGGGCGAAATCGGCCCGCGTGAGGGGTCTGGAGGTGGCTGCGCCGGTCCCGTCCGGAACATCACTGAGCTCACCGTCGATCTTGAATCGTACGGAACGGACCCCCGGTACGGCGGTGGCCGTGAAGACGATTTGGGCCAGCGCCAGGCGCAGGCGCTCTCGAATGGTCGTGGAGAGGTCCCGGCTGACATCGAGGACGACCATGCCCTCCGAGGTGGGGCCGGTGACATCGAGCAGGCGGGTGCCGGCGTCGATGCTGGTGTTGAGGCCATCCGCCAGTTGTGCGGCGCTGAGGTCACCGAAGAGCGCCTGCAGTGCCTGACGGACGCCACCGGGCGCGGCGACCTCCTGTGCCACCTCGAAGAGCCGTTCATCGTTGTCGACGAGGAAGATCACCGCCTGCCTGGCGCCGGAGGGGGTCGAGGTTCCACCGGGAGCGACGGCGGTCGTCGTCGGCGTCTCCTGGTCGAGGAGACCGAACGGAACGTCGCTGCTGGGCAGGGCACGAGGTTTGCCATCGCTGTTGATGCCGCATCCACTCACGAGCACTGCGGTCGCGAGCAACACGGCGCTGAGGCGCGACAGGCCCGGGGCGATGATCATGCTCACGACTCCACCTCGACGGCAGGAACGGCTGCAGGCCCGAGGTCCTCCTCCGGCTCCGCCTGAGGCGTGACGATGGGCAACTCGACGACGAAGCGCGCGCCGGGCAGACCGTCGAGTCGATCCTCCACCCAGACGCGTCCCCCGTGGAGGTTCACGTGCTCGCGCACCAGAGCCAATCCCAGCCCGGTTCCCTCTCCTGCTCCCCGTCGGCCCGATGCGACGCTTCCTCGGGCGAATCGCTCGAAGATGCGCTCGCGGTCGATGGCCGGCACACCGCCACCCTCGTCCTGCACGCAGATGCGCACCTGGTCGTCAGCCAGCTCAACCGAGACCTCCGTCGCTCCGCCGCCGTAGTGAGCGGCGTTCTGGATCAGGTTCGCCATCACCTGCATGAGCCGTCGCTTGTCGACCTGGACGATGGCTCCTGCCGCGTTGGACTCAACCGAGACGGGCGTCGTCCCGCTGCTTGCAGCGCTCACGGCATGCACGACGAGCTCGCCGATGCGGACCTCCGTCAGATCGAGACGGGCAGCGCCTGCGTCGAAGCGTGATATCTCGAGGAGGTCCTCCACCATCATCGTGAAGCGCGTGACGTCGGCAGCAAGGAGGTCGAGCACGGCCTGGCCGCGTTCGGTCAATTCCTCACGTCGGCTCTGGAGCACCTCCACCGATGCCGACAGCGTCGTCAGCGGTGAGCGCAACTCATGGCTGATGTCCGAGGCAAAACGCGCATCTCGCTCGAAGCGCTCCTGGAGAAATCGCGCCATGTCGTTGAACGAGTTCACGAAGCCCGCCAGGTCGGGGTCGCTGACCAGCGCAACGCGGGTGTCGAGGCGGCCGCCGGAGATCGCCTGGGCAGCGGTGCTGATCTCGGCCAGGGGCCGCAGCACACGACGACTCGCCGTGGTGCCCAGGAGCGCGCCGGCCAGGGTGGTGACGATGGCGGTGATGGTGAGGGAGATGGCGAGCGCATTGAGGGTGCTCTGCAGCTCACTGAACGAGCTGCTCTCGAAGTACGCCGCGTCGATCAGGGGAATGGGCACGCCCACGGCGAGCGAGGTCTCGTTGCCGAGCGAGTAGCGCATGCGTGCCGGGGTGCCGCCCAGCACCGTGTTGCGAAGCTCCACGGGAAGGCTGTCACGCCCGTGGGTGATCTCAAGGGCGAACCATTCGCCCTTGTAGTAGAGAAGCGGACGGCCGCCCCCGGGCGTCTGGAGGGAGTCGAGCAGATCCTTGGCGTTCGCGTCGGCGCTGCGCAGCCCGTTCCGCAGCGCCGATGCGTTCAGGTAGGCCTGGCCGATGGCCGATCGCTCGCGCTGGCTGACCAGATTGGTGCGCACCAGGCCGTAGGCGACGAGCGAGAGCAGGACCGAGATGACGAAGGAGCCGAGTCCGAAGGCGATCGTGAACCGGGCGCGCAGGCCGAGACGTCGATAGGGGCGGGCGGTGGCCGTTCCCCGGAGGTGGCGTCGCCGGCGAAGGGGGGTCGTTGGCATTGGGCCCGACTAGACGGGCAGCTTGTAGCCCAGCCCTCGCACGGTGACGACGTGACGGGGGTGAGCCGGGTCGGATTCGACCTTGGTGCGGAGTCGTCTGATGTGGACATCGACGAGACGTCCGTCGCCGAAGTACCCATAGCCCCAGACACGCTCCAGCAACTGCTCGCGGCTGAGCACCTGTCCAGGAATCGTCGCCAGCTCGCACAACAACCGGAACTCGGTTTTGGTGAGGTGCACCTCGACGCCGTTGCGTCTGACGACACCTTCACCGGGGATGATCTCGAGATCACCGAAGAGCAGGTGGGTGTTGGCATTGTCGAGCGGGCGGGCACGCCGGAGCAGTGCACGGATGCGCGCCGACAGCTCCTTGGGTTGGAACGGCTTGGTCACGTAGTCGTCGGCGCCTGCTTCGAGACCGGCCACCACGTCATGGGTGTCCGTTCGTGCCGTGACCATGATGATGGGCACGTCGCTGCCCTTGCGGATCGAGCGACAGACCTCGAAGCCGTCCATGTCGGGCAGCATCAGGTCGATCAGCACCACGTCGGATTTCTCGGCCGTGAAGGCAGCGAGCGCGTCCTCGCCATTGGCCGCCTCGATCACGGTCCAGCCCTCTTCCTCGAGGGCCATCCGTACGGCGGTGCGAATGCGCTCATCATCTTCTACGGCAAGGATTCGGGTCCCCACGTCTCAAGCATGCCTCATGCAGGGCACTCAGGCTGAACATGGGCCAAAAGCGCATCGAGGATGGCAGGGGCTCCGGCCGCCACGAGGTCGCCGGAGGGTGAGCCGATCTCGGTCCACACGGTGGCCGCGCCGGCCTCCGCGGCGATCAGGAGCCCGGCGGTGTGGTCCCAGGGTTGCGGGCCACGCTCGTAGTAGGCATCGAGTCGTCCGCAGGCGACCCAGCAAAGGTCGAGCGCACAGGCGCCCACCCGCCGGATGTCCCGCACGTGAGGCAACAGGCGGCCCACCAGCGTCCCCTGCTCCGCTCGTCGAGCCGGGTCGTAGCCGAACCCGGTGCCCACCAGTGCGCTTCCCAGGCTCGTGCAGTCGTTGCGGGCGATCACCCGTCCGTTGCACGTGGCGCCCCCGCCGCGCCGAGCAACGAATGCCTCGTCGTGGAAAGGGTCGAGCACCACGCCGAGTCGGGTGATGCCGTCGACCTCGATGCCGATGGAGACGGCGAAGCCCGGCAGGCCGTACAGGTAGTTCGTCGTGCCGTCGAGCGGGTCGATGACCCAGCGGACCCCCGACGTGCCGGCGTGGTCCGTCCCCTCCTCGCCGAGGATGCCGTCCTGGGGTCGAGCGGATCGGATGCCATCGACAATGAGCGCCTCCGACGCCCGGTCGACCTCGGAGACCATGTCGGTGGCCGAGCTCTTGGTTCCGATGGCGGTGTGTGCCTCACCCAGGTGATCGAGGAGCAGCTTGGCGGCATCGCGGGCGAGCTCGAGCCCCAGGCGCTCGAGCTCATCGATTGCGTCGTCGGAAGTCGGGGCTTCGGAAGTGGGGCCTGCGCGATCGGGCGTCACCGTCATGAGCCTACGGCGACTACCTTGACCTGACATGGCCGAGTTGATCGAAGAGGTGCCGGCGCGGGTGCTCGCGGTGTATGCCCACCCCGATGATCACGAGATGTCGTGCGGGGGCACGCTTGCGCGGTGGGCCACTGCGGGAGCCGAGGTGCACGTGGTCATCGCCACTCGGGGCGAGAAGGGCTCGAGCGATCCGACGACCGACATGGACGCCCTCGCCGATCTGCGAGCCGAGGAAACCCGGGCCGCCGGCGCGGTGCTGGGTGTGAGTGGGATCGAGATGCTCGGCGAGCCCGACGGCGAGCTGGACAACTCGCCCGACCTGCGACGTCGTCTCGTGACGGTGGTGCGCCGGGTTCGTCCTGACGTCGTGATCTGTCCCGACCCCACGGCGGTGTTCTTCGGGGAGACCTATGTGAATCACATCGATCACCGTGAGATCGGCTGGGCGACGCTTGATGCCGTTGCCCCGGCCTCGTCCTTGCCGTTGTACTTCCCCGAGGCCGGCCCGGCGCACCAGGTGGCCACCGTGCTGCTCACCGGTGTCCTGGAGCCCAGCGTGTGGGTCGACATCGGTGGAGCACTTCAGGCGAAGATCGACGCCCTTTTCTGCCACAGGAGCCAACTCGGCGCCGATGCGAGCGAGTGGCTGGAGCGTTTCGTGCGTCAGCGTGCCGAGGACGAGGGAAGGCGGGCGGGCGTGGCGCCGGCCGAGGGGTTCCGGCGCATTCGACTGCAGGGGACCTGAAGACCCGCGAGACCGTTGGCCTCAGGCCCGTGTGCCGTGCGTGACCTCGGTATCGAGCCTCGTGCGCCATTCGCCCATGGCCCGCAGCGCCATGACCGAGACCACGGCGACGCCGCCCGCTCCGATCAAGGCCCCACCGATCGTGCCGGCGCCGATGATGAGCCCGCAGCCCCCGCCGTCGTCATCCTGCGAGGGGGATGTCCCCACCGGGACCGGTCTCCCCACGATGACGACCCGTTCGCGGCCGCCACATTGGAGATCGGCGAAGCGCCAGCCCACGAGCATGCCGCACACACCGCCGACCATGATGGCGCCAAATGCCAGCATCCTGGCCAGGGGAGATGGCAGCGCGGTCGGGGTATAGGTGCGGGCACGTGGCACTGGAATGGACACGCGGGCATGGTAGGCGCTC
>JACOTK010000101.1 GCA_016178435.1 Actinomycetota bacterium | reverse complement strand
GGCTCCCGCAGCGCGCGCGTCGCTCGCCGCCTCGCCCGCCGCGAACACCGCGACACGCACGTTGGTACCGGTTCCCGACGGAAGAGCAACCGTCCCACGGACCTGCTGATCGGGCTTTCGGGGGTCGACACCGAGTTGAACGGCGATCTCCACGGTCTCGTCGAACTTGGCGCAGGCCAGGTTCTTCACCAACTCGACCGCCTCGTCGAGGGAGTGCAACTGCTCACGATCGTAGCGACGAATCGCGTCCTTGTACTTCTTGCCTTGCGCCATGACGGCTCCCTCGGGTCATGGGCGCTCCATTTGAAGTGCCCGGGTGAAACTGCTCGGGCGAGGTCGTCCCGATGCAGCGCCTGCTCGGTGCAGGCAAATATGCGACAAACGCCGGTGACTCAGTCGACGACCTTGACACCCATTGAACGCGCGGTGCCGGCAACCTGCAACATGGCCGCCTCCATGTCGTTGGCATTGAGGTCGGGCATCTTGATCGTGGCGATCTCCTCGATCTGCTTCGAGCTGATGGTCCCTGCCTGTTCCTTGCCGGGAGCAGCTGAGCCCTTCTCGATGCCGATCGCCTGGCGGATCAGAACAGGCGTGGGGGGCGTCTTGGTGACAAACGAGAACGAACGGTCCTCGAAGATCGAGATCTCGACCGGGATGATCGTGCCGCGCTGAGACTCGGTCGCCGCGTTGTAGGCCTTGCAGAAGTCCATGATGGCAACACCGTGCGGTCCGAGAGCGGTACCGACGGGGGGCGCAGGCGTTGCCTGGCCTGCGGGTATCTGGATCTTGACGACGGCCAGAACCTTTTTCTTGGCCATGAGGCACTTCCTACTTCCTGAAACGGGGGCGGATGGATGAAAACGACAGCGATCCAGTCTGGCTGGCCGATGGCCGAACGGCAACTCCCGCGGGAGCGCGGCCATTCCCTACAGCTTGGCGACCTGGCTGAACTCGAGCTCGACCGGTGTCTCGCGCCCGAAGATGTTGACCAGAACCTTGACCTTGAGCTGGTCCTCGTTGATCTCGGCGATCTGGCCCGAGAAGTCGGCAAAGGGGCCTTCCTTGACCCGCACCGTATCGCCGATCTCGTACTCCAGCTTCGGACGTTGGCGCTTCGGGGCGTTGCCGGCTTCGTATTCGACCTCTTCGGGCACGGCGAGCGCCGTCTCGACGTCATGGCGCGACAGCGGGATGGGCTTGCCGGCGGAACCGACGAAACCCGTCACACCCGGGGTGTTGCGAATGACATCCCACGAGCGGTCGTCGAGGAAGCAGCGAACATAGAGGTAACCCGGGAACACCTTCTTCTGGGCCACGACCTTCTTGCCGCCCTTGAACTCGATCACTTCCTCCATGGGAATGACGACCTCGAAGATCGAGTCCTCCATAGTCATGGACGAGATGCGACTCTCGAGATTGGACTTGACCTTCTTCTCGTACCCCGACTGGGTGTGCAGGACGAACCAGTCACCTGGACGGTCGTAGGGACTGGAAGCCCGCACAACAGGGGTGGCCTCCTCCGCCAGCAGATCGTCGACATCGATGAACACCGGAGTTTCGACATCGGCCGCTGTCTCGGCGATGGCGTCGGCGGCGAGGATCGCTTCGGGCGCGGGCTCCTCGCCCCCACGGAGAAACGCGAGGACCTGTCGATCATCGTCGATGACGGTCGGGGCATCGTTGTCGCCGGGTTCCGGATTGGGCTTGTCGTTGGGTTCCATCACGCTCACGAATCGAAGAGGAAGAAGATGCCCTTGGCCACGACGTAGTCGAGGCCAAAGATGAAGGTGGTCAGAACGACCATGGTGGCCAGCACGATAATCGAGTAACGCACGATCTCCGGCCGGTTGGGCCAGGCCACCTTGCGCAGCTCGGCTCGCGCCTCTCGCACATACTGGAGCAAGGTCGTGCGCTCGGTACGAGGTTTCGGCGTCGGCCGCATCTCGCGCCGAGGCGGCGGCGACTCACCGTCGGCGCCAAGCTGGCCCTGCTTTTGCAGCAGGCGTTTCGTTTGTCGGTTCATTGCCATGGAAACCACCAGTTTATGTTCCTGCCGGGACGGTGCCTCACTGGAGCACCGTCAAGGAGCAGGGCAGGAGGGACTCGAACCCCCAACCGCCGGTTTTGGAGACCGGAGCTCTACCAATTGAGCTACTGCCCTAAGGGTGTACCGATACCTTGATCAATGTTGCGCCGATCAATGTTGCGCCAAAACTCATCTCACCAGCTTTGCCTGGTGAGAACCGCACCGACTTTGATGGATCGCTGCCTACCAGCCGCGCTCCGGGGCTCTCCAACCTCCGAAAGGGCCCGCGGGCGAGAATAGCAGTCGAAACGGCAAATACCTGATGCAGGCGTGACATTGCCGGTTGTCGAGGGCAGGGCCTCGTGAGCTGTCGTCAGCCGGCGAGGCCGATGCGCCGCTGCCGCGATCGGCCGACCAACACGATCACACCGGCGGCTCCCGCAGCGGTGGCCATGGCAAGTCCCCCGGCATAGGCGGCCTTGCGACCGCCCAGCAACAGGCGAAGTCCACCACGTTCACCGGCCTCCTCGAGTGAGGTGAGGACATCGTTCAAGAAACCAGGCGCCGGCACGAGCACCTCGGCACGCAGGACCCGCAATGCCTTGATGAGCTTTCGGTACTGCGCGATCTCGGCCTGACACCGCAGACACGTCTCGAGATGCTCCTGTGCCTGAAGCGTGAGCAACTCGGTCTGTTCTTCGTCGGCCATCGCGGAAGCCAACTCGGTCAGATCCTCACACCGCATGGGATGCTCCTTCTTCTCCGGGCAATGGAAAAAGTCGCTCTCTCAACTGACGACGTGCTCGGTGCAGGCGCACCTTTGCGGCAGATTCCGAGATGCCGAGCTCTTCGGCGATGGCCTCGTGAGGCAGGTCGTAGACATCGCGCAGCACCACGACCGCCCGCAATTTGGGGGGGAGCGCCTGAAGGGCCGTGTGCAACTCGGCACGAAGGGCTGTTGCATCGGACTGGGCAGCCGGATCGCCGACAAAGTGGGTGTCCGGCACGAGATCATCGTCGGGCATCTCCTCATGGCGGTGACGACGACGCTTTCCGAGATGGGTGGAAGCACAATTGGCCGTGATGCGGTACAGCCACGTCGTGAACTGCGCGTCTCCGCGAAAGTTCCCCAAGCCTCGATAAGCCCGAAGATATGCTTCCTGTACCACGTCGCGTGCGTCCTCCTCGTGCCCGACGAGGCGATACGCGAGTGTGTAGGTGTCCGGGAACGTCACCCGAACCAACTCGTCGAAGGCAGACTTGTCACCGCCACGAGCGGCGGCGACCAGATCTGCCATTGCCTCAGGCATCACGGGGTTGGACCCTGCACAAACCACGATGGTTACCTGAGGTGTTATCGATTATCGAGTCTCTTTGTGAACGGTGTGAACCCGATCCCAACGGCAGTACTTTTTCATCTCGATACGTTCGCGGTCGTTCTGCTTGTTCTTGGTGGTGATGTAGTTCCGGCGCTTGCAAACCTCGCAGGCCAAGATCACATTCACCCTTTTTTCACCGGCCATGTGCGAGAGCCCCCTGTCAGAATCGAACTGACGACCTTTTCCTTACCATGGAAATGCTCTGCCGACTGAGCTAAGGGGGCCTGCTGTCAAAGGTAGCCCCTTCTGGAGCACCCTCCACGACCCGTCGATGCTAGCGGCTCTCCCGGACGCAACCGAATTGTGGCGCGGGGGCTGGACGCCGAACCCCTGGGGTGAGCCCCGTCGACCGCCTGGGCTGCCGGGTAGATTACCCACCACGACGTTGATATCGAGGTCTCGCGGGCGTCTTGAGAGCGATGCATTTGAAGCCAGAGCGATCGACCCCACCGCCTCGACGTCGCCTTCCTCGAGCTTGGCGTGCCACCGACGCGAACGTCGCCACGGCTACGGTTGTCCTATGAACCTAGCTGGGAAAATCGACAGGCACATCGGATTCTGGACCGGCGTAGTTGCCATCATGGCATGCGCTGCACTCGCCTTGGCTGGATGTTCTGATGATCAGCCCAACACATCATCATCGACGTCCTTGGTGAAGCCTGGACGCGACACCGAACAGCCTTCGGTTTCGACCACAGCTCAGGGCACGGTGCCCTCCAATGGTGGCTACCGCTCGGCCATCACCGATACGGTCGTTGAGAACCCCGCGTTCGCCGCTCTGGATGCGGACATCACGGATCGAATCACCAAGGCGCAACTTCCTGGCTCTTCGCTTCTCGTGCTCCAGAAAGGCAGGCTGGTCCATCAACAGGCTTACGGGTCGTATGACCTCACCACGAGGGTGCCGATTGCTTCTGCAAGCAAGTGGTTGTCGGGTGTGGTGATCATGAGTCTGGTCGAAGAAGGCCTCATTGATCTGGACAAGCCCATTGGCACCTACCTAGCGGAGGCGAAAGGCAAGCCAAGCGCTGCAATTACGATGCGCCAACTAGTCGGATTTACGTCCGGGCTCGAATACGACGAACGCATACCGTGTTACAAAGACCCGGCGGTCACCCTCGCTGAGTGCAACGCTACGATTCTGGGCCTGCCCTTGATAGGTAAGCCAGGCACAGGATATCGATACGGAGGGGTGCATCTCCATGTTGCCGCCGGCGTGGTTGAGGCGGTGACGCAGAAGACGTTCGAGCAGGTATTCCAAGAGCGCGTAGCGGAACCGCTGAAGATGTCCATGACCACCTTCACGGCCAGGCAGAACGGCGGGGCATCTGACGGTCATCCCGCGCCCGCAGGTAGTGCTGTGTCGACTTTGACTGACTACGGGCGCTTCATCGAGATGTTGGTGCATGACGGAATGGCGCCGAGCGGGGAGCGCATCCTTCAGTCGGCCAGCGTTCGCGAGATGTCCAAGGATCAAACGGGTGACGCCAGGTTCGTCTCAGCAGCACCGTCTAGAAAGAAGGCTGAGACCCCATACGGTGTGGCGCACTGGCTTGACGTTGTTGACTCCCATGACATTGGCCTGGTTGAGTCAAGTCCTGGCGCGTTTGGGTTTCGTCCCTGGATTGATCGGGTCAACGACATCGCCGGCGTCTACCTCATATTGGATACCGATGATTCCCATATAGAAGACTCTCCCGACAAACAGCCAGGAACTCCCAGCGTCCAAACAAGTGGGAACTTCATCCTCGTCGGAGCAGCAAAAGCGCTGGGCGGCAAGGTCCCGTCACCTCGACGCCGTTGACTCTGTCCACTGCAACGGCCCGCATCGGATGGGTGGGGCGACAGGAGTCCTGCGGTCGACGAAGTCGCCCTCGAGGATCGAAGATGCGACTTTCCGAACCCTGGGCGATACCCGTCGACCGCCTGGGCTGCCGGGTAGGTTGGCGCTCATGAAGGTTCGCCTCGCCGAGATGGAAGACGCCGAGGCAATTCGCTCCATCTACAACCCGGAGGTCGCGGGCTCAACCGTGACCTTTGATCTCGTGGAACGTACCTTGGAGGACCAGCAAGCCTGGCTGGCGGCTCGTTCGGGGGCCCACACCACGCTCGTGGCGGTCGATGAATCCGGCTCGGTCACCGGGTTCGCTGCTCTGTCCCCGTATCGAGACCGTCCCGCCTACCGGACAACCGTCGAGGACTCGATCTATGTGAGTCGTGACCACCAGGGCCAAGGGGTAGGGCGATTGCTGCTGGGCGAGTTGGTGGAAGCAGCCGCGGCGAGTGGATTTCACGCCATGATGGCCCGCATCGTCGGTGACCACGCCGCCTCGATCGCCTTGCACCAAGGCCAGGGCTTTTCGATCGTGGGGACCGAGCGGGAGGTTGGCCGCAAGTTCAACCGCTGGCTCGACGTCGTGGTGATGCAACGGCTTCTGTAGGAGCGTCCGGCAGAACGAGGCCACGGCCGAAGCGTCCCAGGTAACCGGCATCTTCTCGAGCAATTCGCCAACCCAGCTGTGCCGAGTGGAGCCGTCCTGAACCCGGTCCGTGTCAAGTTCACCGAAGAGCTCCGTGATGAACATCGCCCGGCAAGTCAGTTGAGTCTCCAATCGCCGGCCATGTCGGAGCCGACTTCCAATGCCGACATTCCGGATGCAACGGCTGCTGCGGCGCCACCGCTCGACCCGCCGGCGGTACGGGTGAGGTCCCAAGGGTTCGAGGTTTACCGAACACCGGGTTCGCGCTCAATGACCGGCCAACCACGGTGGCACGTTGCTGTGCCCGAAGACGATCGCCCCGGCGGCACGTAGCCGGGGCGGCGACGGTGCTGTCGCGGTCTGCAACCCTGTGGAGTTCGAGCGTAGCTACGGCACGGGCGCGTCCTCGCCGAGCCATCTCGTGGGCCGTGAGACCGCACACCTCGAGCGTGTTCATCGGCCCGGGTCGGCCGGGTTCCGCCCGACGAATGCGATCAGCTTGGTTTGCGTATCCGCATCGTCGGGAACAGCGACGCGCCGGCCGTAGTGCCCCGAGCCGCGCAGGACTTCGTCCATCGGTTCGATCCCTTCAAGCATTCGGGCGACCTCGATCGGGTCGAGCGTTTCGTCAAGACCCGTGGCTCGGGCGAGGTCCCACGTGTGCACGAGCACGTCGCCAGTGACGATCATGTCGATCGCGGCTTCGATGCTCATTCGGCCCATCGGGGCGTCGATCTCGCGGGTGGCGACTGGCTCGTCGGCGAGTTGGTGTTCGAGCGCGGCACGCAGTGTCGACCACGCGCCTACGGGATCGACGTCTGCCGATGGGATGGTCGGGAAGGTGAGCCCGGCTGTGCCGGTGAAGAAGCCGGGGACCCACTCGACAAGGTGACGGACGACGTCGCGTGCCACCCATCCCTCGCACGGTGTCGGGTTGTCCCATGCCGTGGCTGGTACGGCCTCGACGCGACGGCTGAAACCGTCGGCGACCTTGATGAATCGATCCGAGTACTCGGTCATGTTTCGTTCTCCTTGCTGGTAGCTGATGCGGTGGCGGGCGGGATGAGGAGCGACTCGAGACGGTTCATTGCTGGCTGCAATCCTGGCTTCCATCCCGGACAGGACGTGCCCGTCACGGAGATCTCAACGGTGCCGTCGACAACAGCGACTTGGACCTGGGGGCGACGGAAATTGTTTCCGACCCGATAGTTCGTCCCGGCGAAGGACACGTTGCCCGGAGTTGTCGACCTTGCGGATCACCAACGCGGCTGTCGCCGTCGGTCGCGGTGCCAAAGGCCGGCGCCCGGGTCGCTTCTGGCCGCGGGTGATGGCGGCGGCTTGGCGGCCAGGGTCATGACGGCGGGCATGGGCAGCGACGAGCACCCAGCGATGGTAGATGTGCACGAGGCCGCCCTCACACACCAGCTCGACGGTCTCGCCGGCGAGCCATGGTCGAGTCCTCGGCCAGTGGACGCGGCTCAGGCTGGATCGAACAGCCGACGGTGGAAGGCCTCGACGGCGAGCACCGCGTCGGCGGCGACCGTAGCAGCGTCGAGCTCCGGGTGGTCGGTCAGCATCTGCTCGGCATACGCAACAGGGCCCTGATCACCCGGGTTCGTGAAGTTGACCAAGAGGTCGTCGAGCGCCGTGCGGACTGCTCCGACGAGGTCAAGCTCGAACCGGGCTCGGACCGCGTCCGCCGCAAGTGCGGCGCCGCCGACAT
>JACOTK010000303.1 GCA_016178435.1 Actinomycetota bacterium | reverse complement strand
GCAAAGGAGGTTCGGTGCCGAGAGGCGAATTGCATGGTGATGGCACGCGCAGCCAAGCGACCTTCGGGCCCCTCTCGGACCCGCCTCCGCCCGCCCGAACCGTTCCGCCCCGAACCCGGCGTCCCCGGAACGGGTGTGACGCTTCTCGCGCTGCGCGTCCATCGGGCCCGTGCGCGCAGGGGATGCGCACCCGGCTTCGATGATCCGTTCTTCTGGGGTGAGATCACCGACTGAGTCTCGTGGCCGGTTATCCGCGACGAGACCCGGAGCCCCAGCGGATAGGCCCCACCTATCCGCTGGGGCTCTTATTGTCGGTCCGGTTGGATCGTGTACGAGGGGTTGAGAATGGCGACTCGACCGTGGTACTCGCCTGCAACTCCGACCGCCTGCAGGTAGGTGCCGGTCCTGACCCCTCCCAGGTGACGACGTCCGAGAAACACGATGGTCAGTGAACCGCTGTCATCCACCAGCGTCACCTCCAGGGTGGGAACGCCGCTGCGGGGCTGGACGCGCATCGCATAGACCTTGCCGACCACCTCGACTCGCCGGCGGTACCTCACCTCCGTGATGGGTACCCGCTCCGGCGAGAGCGCCATGCCGGGGGGCAACGGCAGCCCCGCCCGGGCAACAGCGGCAGGGGTTGAGCCGTTGAGACGTCTTCGGACTGCCATCGCCCGGGCCTCGGCCGGCGATTGGTTGGGCAAAGGCGCATCAGCCGCAACAAGCATGTCGGCAGGCTCTTGGGATGGCAGGGAGAGCTGAGGTCCGGCATCGAGGTGGAAGGGCACGATCGTGACGTTGCAGTGCGGGAGCTTCGACAGGGCCTTGGCGATTTCGTCGGCCGTACGGTCGTGCACGAGCCGGTGCCAGAATCGTGAGTACTCCAGGCGGGGGAGGAGGACCGACACCTCGGTCTCGCCGCCGAGAAGTTGGCGTGCGGTGAGATCGGCCATGGCCCGGTCGATGCGTCGGTCCGGGCACTCGACGACATCGAGCGGAACACGGGCGAAGCCGAAACGGCTCCAGGCCGAGATGAGGTCCTCGGTTCGAATCGGATCGAGGTCGAAGTGCACCGCACGTAGGTCGTCCGGGGTGAGCGCCCGGGCGTATTGGATCGCCCGTGATGCCGCCAGGTCGACCTTGTCGACCAGGACCAGAACCAGGTGACGACGTAGTGCCATGGGCTCGGTCGTGGTGGGGGACTCACGACCGAGGATCGTCTCCTCCAGCTCGTACTGGCGGTTCAGACGCATCAGCAACACCACCAGGACCGGGACGATCACGATGATCGCCCATGCTCCGTGTGTGAACTTGGTGACGGCAATGATCGCGCACACTACGGCCGAGACGAATGCCCCGGCCCCGTTGATGAACAGTCCGATCTGCCACTTGGGCTCGCGATGGGTGACATGGTGCTTGGCCATGCCTGCCTGGGACAAGGTGAAGCTGAGGAAGACGCCGATGGCGTACAACGGAATGAGACGGTCAACCTTGGCGTCGGTGATGATCAGGAGGATGATCGCCGTGACGGCAAGAGCGATGATGCCGTTCGAGAAGACGAGGCGATGACCTCGCTTGGTGAGTTGGCGTGGCATGAAGTTGTCGCCGGCGTGGAAGCTCGCAAGGCGCGGGAAGTCGGCGAAGCTCGTATTTGCTGCGAGCACCAGGATCAGCATGGTTCCGGCCTGGAGGCCGTAGAAGAGCGCGCGGCCGATGGCGCTCGATCCGTAGACGAGCTCACCGATCTGGGAGATGACGGTCGGCGTGCCCTCGGCGAAGGGCATGGCATGCACCTTGGACGCGAGGAACGAGAGTCCGAGGAACATGATGCCGAGCAGGGTGCCCATGACGACAAGGGTGCTCCGCGCGTTCTTCCACGCCGGCTCGCGGAAGGCCGGGACGCCGTTGGAGATGGCCTCCACCCCGGTGACGGCGGCGCCTCCCGAGGCAAAGGCATGGAGCACCACGAAGATCGTGGCGCCGAAGAAGATGCCATTTCCGGCGTGGCCGGGCCGCACAGCCCCAGCCTGGTGGATCGCCGCGGTTGCCAGTGATCCGTTGAGGAACCGGTAGAGCCCCACGGTGATGAGCACAAACATGTTGGCGATGAAGAAGTAGGTCGGAACCGAGAAGGCCTTGCCCGACTCTCGTACCCCCTTGAGGTTGACGGCCGCGATCAACATGACGAAGACGATCGAGATGGGCAGCATCCACGCTTCGAGCCCGTCGAAGGCCGAACTGAGCGCTGCGGTCCCGGCCGCAACCGACACCGATACGGTGAGTATGTAGTCGGTGAGCAGGGCAACGCCGGCAACCTGTGCCGGCATGATGCCGAAGTTGTCACGGGTGACGATGTATGCGCCGCCTGCCGACGGGTAGGCCTTGATGGTCTGACGGTACGACAGGATGAGCAGGGCCAGCACCCCCAGCATTGCCAAGGTGATGGGAACAACGAGCGAGAACGCGGCGACACCCACGACAGGAACGAGAACGCGGAGTATCTCCTCGGTGGCATAGGCCGAGGAGGAGAGGTTGTCGGACGCAAAGACCGCGAGGGCAGTTGGTCGGCCAAGTCGTTCGTCCTCAAGCCGTTCCGTGTGCAGGGGTGGGCCGAGAAGGCTCTTCTTGATCCGGTAGCTCAAGGGCTCGGGCAGATCGACCAGATGGGCCGAGGGTGATGTAAGGACGCCGCCCTGTCCGCCGGGCACGTCGGCATCGAGGACCGGCGAACCGACGAGATTGGAGGCGGAGTCCGTGACGTTGGCCATGAACTTCAAGTCAACCGCACGCCCCTCGTACCCGACGTCTCGCCGGCATCAAGAATGACCCCTTGGGCGTTGAGAACGCGTTAAGACCACCCCTTCGAGCCGTCCACACCGTCGCCGGTGACAAATCGGTACCCCATGCCGGGCTCGGTGAGGAAATAGCGTGGCTGGGAGGGCACGGGTTCGACCTTGCGACGGATATGGGCCAGGTGGACACGGATGTAGTTGGTCTCCTCGCCGTAGTGCGGGCCCCAGACCTCCTGGAGGAGTT
>JACOTK010000302.1 GCA_016178435.1 Actinomycetota bacterium | reverse complement strand
CAGAGGCGCTGCGCCCGACGGCAGACGACACCGAACGAACGATGAACCACATGAGCGACACCGTTCCCAGAATGGCGAGCCCCATCGCAGCCACCGAAACGGTTCGCGTCGTGGTGTTGGTGTCGGCCATCTCCTGGTAGGTGGTGGCGCCGATCTTGCCGGCGACTGCCTGCAGAGTCTTGAGATCGGCCAGCATGGGAACGCCGTATTGCCGTCCTCCCACCAGCAAGTTGGCGGATCCGGCAGCCACGTTGCCCGCACGATAGAGGCCCTCGCTCTCAGCCCAGACCGGATTCAGCAGATCAAGGTTCTTGCGGACGTCCGCGAGCTTTGCGCGGGTCTGAGGGTTTGGAACCTTCTCCAACCCGGCCAATTCCTCGTTCATCGCAATGAAATTGCGGCTGATCTTGTCCACCGTCGGAAGCGCGGTCGCGGCATCGGGATTGGTCAGCATCAACTGCAGCGCATCGATCGCCACCAGATTGAACTCCTCTGCCAACCGACTGAACCGCGCTCCATCCTCCGAACTGTCCCGCATGCTCAGGGCCCGGTCCTCGATGGTGCCGAGTTGCACCAGGAAATAGCCGAAAACGAGCAGGGACAGACTCATCATGAGCGTCAGGCCGCCGAACATGCGCTTTTGAAGCGTCAGCTTGTTCATCATTGGGCTCCTTCGAGGAAAACGTGGTTCCGGAATCGGGGTCTCTCTCCCGTTCGACCGAAGAGCCGGGTTTGTGAGCCTTCAACCCTGCCTTTCCCATTTGTCCGCCTTGCCTTGCACCCAGCGATTGGGTCCTCGTCCCGGGTACGAACCGAGGCAGGTTGGGGCTCTCAAACCGAGGAGGGAATCGTCTCCACAATCTCGATGCCCGCCAACTCATCCTCTGCGACGTTGCGGATGTCGTCGGCGAGCACGGTCACGCCGGCTGCGGCATCGGTCATCAGGCCCAGGGCAATGTCCATGGGCAGGCTCGGCGCCACGGGATGGCCCCCATCCAGGTTCGCCCCGGTGCTCAAACGCTGGAGCCCCGCCAGAGGACGAAGGTCGTCAACCGGAAAGTCCGACCCGGTGATCACACGAACGCCCGCCGCCATCAGCTCGTCCCATCGATACGCCATCGAGGCCCACTCGCCCAATGACGCGCGGACGGCCGGGGCGTCTGCCACCCCAAATCCGGGCTGGATGCACGCAACCACGCCCATCGAGGCCATACGAGCCACCAGATCGGGTCGCAAGACCTGCGCGTGTTCGATCCGGGGTGCTGCCGCAGCGCAATCCTTGCCGTAGATCTTCTCGTAGGCATCCAGCACCGTCTCGATTGCCCGATCGCCGATCGCATGGGTGGCGATCACCAACCCCGCCTCGGCAAATGGGTCTGCCCGACTTGCCAACGTCTCGGCATCGAGAAAGAGCACACCCAGCTTCTCGGGCTCGTCGACAAAGGCATGGCTGAGTGCGCAGGTATGGGTCCCCAACCACCCGTCGGCATAGAACTTCACCCCGATCACCTCGAGCCATGGGTCGCCGATCGGGGCCATCCGAGCAACGTCGGCAATGCCGCTCGCCACCAGGAGACGGACTCGAAGCGGGAGAGGACCTCGTGAGCGGAGTGCCAACAGCCCTTCGAGATACGCCCAGTCGTTCATGCCGGCCTCGGTGACCTGGACCAGGCCCGTCCCGGCGGCGTAGTTCAACATGCCCTCGAGGGCGCCCCGGAATCCATCGGTCACCTCGACAGGGGCTTCCGGATCATCCATGGGGGTGGTCCAGGCATCTTTCAGGCGGCGGTGGTACGCACCGATGATCTCCGGGGTCGTAACCGAACCCCAGGGAGCGGATCCTCCGGCCGCCAAGCGGAGAAGATGAGTGTGATGATCGACGAACCCCGGACACTCCCACGACATATCCGCAATGTACCCGTGATCGTCACCCCCACCACGAGCGAAGCCGCCAACGAGCCGACCTCAGACACAAGCCGGTCTCAGACACGTAGCCCTATCGAGCGGACACCGGGCAGCGATCGTCCAACCTGGACTCGAGTCACGATCTCGGCGGCGATCGCGGCCGGCGGCAATACCTTGTCGGCCAGCCCGGCCTGGACAACCACGCCTGGCATTCCCCACACGACACTCGAGACCTCATCCTGAACGATGATCTGTCCCCCTGCTGCACGCACGTGCTCGGATCCACTGAGGCCGTCCTGACCCATACCCGTCATGATGACGCCGAGGACATTCGCTCCGTACACTTCGGCGACGGAGCGAAACAGCGTGTCCACCGAAGGGCGACAGGAGTTCTCCGGCGGCCCCTGATGGGTCATCACCTGCACCGATGCGCCCTGACGACGCACCACGGCATGGTAGTTGCCAGGAGCGATCCAGACCACGCCTGCCTCCATCAGCACGCCGCTGCGGGCCTCGGCGACACGGATGGCCGAACGACCGTCCAGTCGCTCGGCGAGGAGTCGGGTGAAGTTCGCCGGCATGTGCTGCACCACGATGATCGGAACCGACAGGTCCGCCGGGAGGGCCCCGAAGACCTCGGCCAGGGCATTCGGTCCACCGGTCGACACCCCGATGGCCACCGCATCAACCCGACGCGCGCCTGCCCACGATCGACCGGGCCTCGATGACATCGACTGACCGCTCGGAACCTGGAGTGCTGCGGTTCGAGGGCGAGAGACGACACCACACAGAGCCTTCACCTTCGGGATGAGCTGCTCACGGACCTGGGCCATCGCAGCGGTCACGCTTCCCACGTTCGCCGGCTTGGTGACATAGTCGTTCGCGCCGAGCATCAGGGCATCGATGGTGATGGCCGCGCCCCGCTCGGTCCGCGTGCTGAACATGATGACCGGCAGGCCGGTATTGGTCTTCCGCAAAGCCGCCAATGTCGCCAAGCCATCCATCTCGGGCATCTCCACGTCGAGCGTGACAAGATCGGGCTTCAGCTGCTCGATCTTGCTGAGGGCGATCCGGCCGTTTGCAGCGGTACCCACGACTTCGATGTCGGCATCCTCCGACAGCACGTCGGTCACGATCTTTCGAACGACCACCGCATCGTCAACGACCAGAATGCGTAT
>JACOTK010000301.1 GCA_016178435.1 Actinomycetota bacterium | reverse complement strand
GCGGCGTGCGGGTGATCGATCCGGTCGCCGGTCATCTTGCGGGCGGTGATGTGGGCATGGGCCGACTGGCCGAGATCGCCGACATCGTGAGCGTCTGCGACGACGTCTTGGCCGCCGTCGTCGGACCACAGGACCTTGCCGGGCTGTCGGTTCTGGTCAGTGCGGGCGGCACCCGCGAGGCGATCGATCCCGTCCGGTTCATCGGGAACCGCTCGTCGGGCAAGCAGGGCCATGCCCTCGCCGACGAGGCTGCCCGGCGAGGGGCGTCGGTGGTGCTCGTGACAACCGCGTCGTTGCCGGTCGCAAGCGGGGTGGAGGTCGTCCGCGTCGAGTCGGCAGCCGAGATGGAGGACGCAATGCTCGCCCGGGGGCCCGCTGCGGACGTCATCGTCATGGCGGCAGCGGTTGCCGACTTCCGGCCCAAGGTCGTGGCGGCGGACAAGATCAAGAAGACGCACGGTCCACCCGAGGTGATCCTGGAGCCGACAACCGACATCCTCGCGGCATTGGGCGCCTGCAAGCCCTCGGGTCAGACTCTGGTGGGCTTTGCGGCGGAGACGACGGATGTCGCGACCAATGCCCGGCAGAAGCTTCGAGCCAAGAACCTCGACCTGATCGTGGCCAACGATGTGAGCGCAGCGAACGTCGGCTTCGAGCACGACACCAATGCGGTGACGATCTTCGATGCACGGGGCAACGAGAAGGCGATTCCCATTGCCGGGAAACGCAACGTAGCCTGTGCCGTACTCGATGCCGTCGTTCTCACCAGGAGCATGCCTTGAACCGTTGGACCTTTACCTCCGAGTCCGTGACCGAGGGTCATCCCGACAAGATGGCCGACCAGATCTCCGATGCCGTCCTCGACGCCATCCTCAAGGAGGACCCGAATGGTCGCGTCGCCTGCGAGACGCTGCTGACCACCGGCCTTGCCGTGGTCGCCGGCGAGGTCACCACCGATGCCTACGTGGACATTCCTCACATCGTCCGTGACACCATCTGTGACATCGGCTACGACCGTGAGTCCTACGGCTTCGACGGCCATACCTGTGGCGTGATGGTGTCGCTCGACGAGCAGTCGCCCGACATCGCGCAGGGTGTCAACACGGCCTTCGAGCGCCGGTCGGGGGCAGGGGGCGAGGACACGCTGAATGAACAGGGCGCCGGCGACCAGGGCATGATGTTCGGTTTTGCCTGTGACGAGACCGACGACCTCATGCCCATTCCGATCTGGCTGGCGCATCGCCTGGCCCATCGCCTGGCCGAGGTTCGCAAGGCGGGCGTGCTGCCCTACCTTCGGCCCGACGGCAAGACCCAGGTCACCTTTGACTACGAGGACGGCAAGCCCGTCGCTCTTCGCACCGTGCTCATCTCGACCCAGCATCAACCGGGCCTCGATGCGGAGACGCTGATCAAGCCGGACCTGATCGAACACGTCATCAACCCGCTCATCCCTGCCGCGTTTGTGTCGGACAAGCTGAGGGTCCTGGTCAACCCGACCGGAACCTTCGAGCTGGGTGGCCCTCATGCGGACACCGGCCTGACCGGACGAAAGATCATCGTCGACACCTACGGGGGCATGTCGCGCCACGGTGGTGGCGCGTTCTCGGGCAAGGACCCCTCGAAGGTCGATCGTTCGGCTGCCTACGCTGCTCGTTGGGTGGCCAAGCACGTGGTTGCCTCGGGCGCTGCTCGTCGTTGCGAGGTTCAGGTGGCCTATGCCATCGGTGTGGCCCGGCCGGTCTCACTCATGGTGGAGACCTTCGGCACGGAAGCGGTTGATCCCGTCAAGATCGCCGAGGCGGTCGATCAGATCTTCGACCTCCGTCCTGCGGCGATCATCGCCGACCTCGACCTGCGTCGCCCGATCTACCGTCGCACCGCTGCCTACGGGCATTTCGGACGCTCGGACAAGGACTTCACCTGGGAGGCCACGCCCCGCGTCGACGATCTCAAGTCTGCCCTGGGCCTGTAGCTCCCTTGGAGCGGGTCGTACGGGTCCTGCCCGATGTTCCTGCGATCGAGAAGACATTTGACTATCTGGTCCCCGACTCGCTCGGGGACCAGCTACGTTTTGGCGACATCGGGGTCGGGACCATGGTGCGGATCGTGTTGCACGGTCGACGGGTCGGCGGCTGGGTGGTTGCCGATCGGGTCGAGCCGCCGGCGGGCGTGACCCTGCGAGCATTGGCCAAGGTGACGGGCCGGGGGCCATCGAGCGAGTTGATCGAGCTTTCCCACTGGGCGGCATGGCGTTGGGCCGGCCGGCCGGCTCATTTCCTGCGGACGGCCTCGCCTCCTCGATCGGTCCGGGGACTACCGCCGAGGCCCCCGTCGCCGTCCGATGCCGATTGGGCGGCGACGGGCATCGCCCCCGACGCGCTCGCCCTGGAGGCCCTTGGCCGTGATGGCCGTGCCCGTGGGGCTGCGTCCTCCCCGGCGGTGATTCGCCTTCCGCCGTCGGAAGATCCGTTGGGCGTGGTGGCGGCCGTTGCACGGTTGGGGACCACATTGGTCGTCACGCCGTCGCACGCAGCAGCGGCGGCGCTGGGGAGGGGGCTTCGCCATGCGGGCATCGCGACGGCCGTGATGCCCGCCGACTGGCCCCTGGCGGCAGCAGGCGCTCGGGTTGTGGTGGGTGCACGCGCCTCGGTGTGGGCGCCCGCCGTCGGGCTTTCCGGTGTCGTCGTGCTCGATGAGCACGACGAAGCGCTGCAGGAGGAGTCGGCGCCCACGTGGCATGCCCGCGAGGTTGCCGTCGAACGAGCCCGCCGCGCAGGGGTCCCCTGCCTCCTGGTCTCGCCGTGTCCATCGCTGGAGGCTCTCGCGGCAGGACCAATGCTGGTGGCGTCGCGTTCACGTGAACGGGCGGGCTGGCCGATCGTCGACGTGATCGATCGGCGGCGCGAGGAACCCCGGAGGGTCGATCTCTACGCACCCCGGCTCCTCGACCTGATCCACCTGACACTCGATCGTGAAGCGAAGGAGGGAGTCGGCCGCGTGGTCTGCGTGCTCAATCGCAAGGGTCGGGCGCGGCTGTTGGCCTGTGGGGCGTGCGCCGAGTTGGCTCGCTGCACAGCGTGTGGCGCTGCCGTGGGGGCCGTTGACGATGACACCCTGACGTGTCCTCGTTGCGAGACGTCGCGTCCGATGCTCTGCCTGGCATGTGGGTCCGGCCGCCTCAAGGTGTTGCGCCTCGGCGTGAGTCGGGCACGCGATGATCTGGAGCGTCTGTTGGGCGTGGGCGTGGGGGAGGTCACGGGCGAGTTGGGGGAGGACGAGCCACTGCCCGGGACCCCCGTGCTCGTGGGCACCGAGGCGGTGCTGCATCGAGCAGGCCGGGCCGACCTCGTGGCATTCCTCGATCTGGATGCTGCCCTTCTCGCCCCTCGCTACCGGGCCGGTGAGGAGACGATGGCGTTGTTGGCCCGAGCGGCGCGCCTGGTTGACGGCCGTCGTCGAGCAGGGCGACTCGTCCTGCAGACCCGCGTCCCTCACCATGAGGTCGTCCAGGCGGTTCTGCATGCGGATCCATCAAGGGTGGCCGTCGTCGAGGGGGCCACCCGAGCCGCGCTGCGCCTTCCACCCGAGGCCGCCATGGCCGAGCTCTCCGGTGCGGGCGCCGAGGCCTACGCCACATGCCTGAGGGCGACATCCTCGCTGGAGGTCCTCGGTCCCGTCCGAGATCGCTACCTCGTTCGCGCCGGCGACCACCAGGCGCTGTGTGACACCCTTGCGGCCACCCCCCGCCCTCCCGGCCGTCTGCGGGTAGCGGTCGACCCGGCCCGCCTGTAGGCGTGCTCCTTGAAGGATTTCGCTCCTGACGGCGACGGCGTGCACGTCACCGAGGGCTGCGACGGGGAGGTCCCAAAAAGCGATCCATGAGCCTTGGATCGCCCGGCCAGGCGTCCAGGATGGTCTGGCGAGGGACGCGGCGCCCGGCGTAGCGAAGGGCGAGAGCCACGACGATCACGTCGTCGAGAGGCCCGATGAGGGGCAGGAACTCGGGTATCAGGTCGATGGGGGAGAGCACCCAGAGCCCTGCGAGGCCCAGTGCAACCTTTGCCCGCCAGGGCACATCGGGAGACCGGCGCAGGCGCCACAACAGTGTCGAGCAGTTCGGCAGGGCGGTCGCCAACTCCCGCAGTGGCCCGGGGCGCATGCGACGGGCGACGATGATGAGGCTGCCCCAGAAGCCGACCATCACGACGCCGGCCCACAGGAACACCCAACCCAGTCGCACCCAATCCAAGGCGACGACTGCTCCCAACGGGTCGGGCGGCCCGAACGAACCGTGGCCCACCGCCAGGATCAACTCGTCCACTCCCGTCGGCGGGCTTCGTAGATGGCGATGGAGGCCGCCTGGGCGACATTCAGTGAGCCGACCCGGCCCATCTGGGGGATGTACGCAGCAGCGTCACATGCGGCGAGCGTCAGTGCCGACAGACCGTGGTCCTCGTGCCCGACCGCCAGGCAGACGTCCCCGGTGAGGGCGATCTCGTGCAGTGGCACCGCCTGGTCGGCAAGCTCGATGCCGATGAGCGCGTAGCCGTCACCCTTGATCCGATCGAGCGCCTCGGGCAGCGTGTCGAACATGCTCCAGGTCACATACCGTTCGGTGCCGAGTGCCGTCTTTCCCACCTTGGCCGCATCGAGGGGCGGTGTGGCTCCGACGAGGTACAGGTGGTCCACGCGTTCGGCTGCGGCCATGCGCACGATGCCACCGACGTTGAAGGGGCCCTGCACATTGTCGAGGAGCAACGCCAGGCGCCGATGGGACCGCGCCCGCCAGGATCGATGAAGACGCTTCAGCTCCGTGCTGCCGAGAGATTTCATGCCGACGCCTCCTTCGTTGTCGCATCACCGGGTCTTGGGTGCACCTCGATCAGGCGGTAACCCATGCGTGACGTCAGGCGCTCGGTCGCATATCCCTGGTCGTTCAACCAGCGAGCCAGCGAGTCGGCTCCGAGGTGCTTGTGGATCACGAGCAGCGCTCGACCATTGGGGGCCAGGCGGTCGAGCCAGGTGACGAGCAGGGATTGCAGGGCAGCCTTGCCGATTCGGATAGGTGGGTTCGACCAGATCTCGACGAAACGAACGTCGTGCGGAACGTCCTCGCCCGCCACGGCGCGTACGTTGGACAGCTCGCACGCGGCGGCATTGAGCGTCGTGAGCTCGAGCGCTCGGCGATTGACGTCGAGGGCCCAGACGGTGGCCTCCGGGGCACGCCTGGCCAAGGTGAGCGCGATCGGACCGTAGCCACAACCCAGGTCGAGCAGATCTCCGCTCGTAGCGGGAACCGGTCCCTCCAACAACAGCAGCTTGGTGCCGGGGTCGACGCCGTCCCGGGCGAAGACTCCTCGGTCGGTGGTGAGCGCCAGGCTGAGGTCGGGCAGCGCGAGGGGAACGGTGTGACGCCGTGAGGGCGAGGACGGCTCGGACTCGAAGTACTGCCCGGCGTTCACGGCCGCCACCCGAGGGCTGTGGTCCGGCGCGGGCACGGGGCGCCGGGCTGGGTGATGAGGTAGGAGGGCACGCGGTCCCGACGCTACCCTGGTGGCATGGCTCCCTATGCGATTCGCCTTGTCGGCGACCCGGTTCTGCGCCAGCATGCCCATGAGATCGACAAGGTGGACGCAAAGCTGGTGGCTCTCGTCCATGACATGATCGCCACGATGTACGACGCTCCCGGCGTGGGCCTTGCCGCCCCTCAGGTCGGTGTGCAAAAGCGCCTGTTCGTCTACGACCTGGGTGACGGCGAGGGCGCCAGGACGGTTGTCAACCCGGTGATCGTCGAATCCCGAGGTGAGTTCGTCTACGAGGAGGGTTGCCTGTCGATTCCCGACCTGTACTTCGAGATCATGCGGCCCGATGAGGTCCATCTCACGGGCTACGACCTCGACGGCAATGAGGTCTCGGTGGAGGCCGAGGGGTTCGTGGGCCGGGTCTTCCAACATGAGCTCGACCATCTGAACGGCGTGCTCATGCTCGATCTGCTCGATGACGATCGACGCAAGGAGGCGTTGGCCATTCTTCGTGAGCGCCAGCTGCAGGCGGCCATGCCCCAGGTGACCGGCGACCGAGTCGAACCGCGTCGCCTGCAGCTTCCCGGCCGCTCTTGACCTCCGCGACCCCCAGACGCCTGGTCTATCTCGGAAGTCCCCAGGCAGCGGTGGCTCCGTTGCGCGCGTTGGTGGCGGCCGAATTCGACATTGCGCTCGTGGTATCCCAACCCGATCGCAGGCGAGGCCGTGGGGGAGCACTGGCGCCCAGCCCCGTGAAGGCCGCTGCCGCCGAGTTGGGTCTTGCGGTCAGTGATCAGGTGGGCGATGTCATCGGGGTTGGAGCGGATCTCGGCGTCGTCGTGGCGTTCGGCAGGCTGATCGGATCCGACGTCCTGGAGGCAGTCCCGATGGTGAACCTGCACTTCTCCCTGCTGCCGCGTTGGCGCGGAGCGGCGCCGGTCGAGCGGGCCCTCCTGGCCGGCGACGCGGAGACCGGCGTCTGCCTCATGGCACTGGAGGCAGGCCTCGACACCGGACCTGTCCATGAGTGTGTCTCGACGCCGATCGACGACGAGGAGACCGCCGACGAGCTGCGGTCACGGCTCGTGGAACTGGGAACCGAGATGCTGGTTCGCAACCTTGTCGATGGCCTGGGGACCGCGCGGCCACAGGAGGGTCAGTCGACCTACGCCGCCAAGATCGATCCACGTGAGCTCGAGATCGACTGGCGCCGCCCCGCCTCGGAGATCCACCGCCTTGTCCGCCTCGGGGCGGCCTGGACCACCTTTCGTGGCAGGCGTCTGAAGGTTCGTCGTGCCACGGGCACGGGTTCGGCCATGGTGGCCGATGTCGAGTTGACGCCCGGCGCGGTGTCGACCACCTCGGCGGGGGTTCTCGTCGGAACCGGGACCGGACCGTTGGAGCTGGTCGAGGTCCAACCCGAGGGAAAGCCGGCGCAGCGTGCCCGCGACTGGGCCAACGGTGCTCGCCCGGGACCCGCTGAGCACTTCGGCGGGTCCGGCCCCACATGACCCGACCCGGCCGTCGCGGTCATCGGGTCCCGGGCAAACGTGGCGAGGGCGCCGCGCCGAAGCCCGCTCCCGTGACCACCGACCCGCGGGCGCTTGCCCTTGCAGCGCTGGTGCGCATCGAGGAGGGCGCTTACGCCAATCTCGTGCTCGGTCCCATGCTCGCCGCGAGCGGCATGGACCAACGCGATCGTGGATTTTCCACCGAGCTGGTCTACGGAACCACTCGCATGCGCCGGGCCTGCGACCATCTGATCGACCCCTATCTCCTGCGCCCGCTCGACGCACCGACTCGATCGCTACTGCGCCTCGGCGCGTACCAGTTGCACTTCATGAAGGTGCCCGCACATGCGGCCGTGTCGGCCACGGTCGCCGTCGCGCCCCACCGGACGCGGGGTTTCGTCAACGCCGTGCTCCGCCGGGTCGCCGAGTCGACAGCCCGCCCTTCTGATTTGGCCACCGAGCTCAGCTACCCGGACTGGCTCGTCGAGCGCCTGATCGAGGACCTGGGCGCCGAGGATGCCCGAGCCGCCCTCGTGCAGATGAACGAGCCTGCGGAGGTGAATCGGCGTGAGGACGGCTACATCCAGGATCTCGGCTCACAATGGGTCGCCGATGCGGTAGGGGCGGAACGGGGGGAGCGGGTGCTCGATCTGTGCGCGGCGCCGGGAGGCAAGGCCACGGCGATGGCTCACGCCGGAGCCCATGTCGTTGCCGCCGACCTGCGGGCACAGCGAGCAGGACTTGTCGCGGCAAACGCCGCCGCCTCGGCTGCGTCCGGCGTGTCCGGCTGGGCGGGTGGCGGCAAGGTGTCGGTGGTGATCGCCGATGGGCGCCGTCCGCCATGGAGCACTGCCGCCTTCGACCGAGTGCTCGTGGACGCCCCCTGCTCGGGACTGGGGGTGTTGCGCCGTCGTCCCGATGCCCGCTGGCGCGTCCAGCCCGGCGATGCCGAGCGGCTTGCCGGCCTGCAGCGCGAGCTCCTCGTCGCCTCGATGGACCTGCTCCGGCCGGGCGGAACCCTGGTCTACAGCGTGTGCACCCTTACGAGGACCGAGACCCTCGGCATCGATGACTGGCTGGCTGCCGAGTACCCCTGGCTCGAACCCCTTGCGGTGCTGGGCTCGCCGTGGCGTCCCCACGGCCGAGGGTCACTCCTGCTCCCGCAGTCCGAGGGCACCGACGGCATGTTCTGCCTCCGGCTCGTGGCAGGCCGGCCGGTGGGCGCTTCGCTACGCTTGGCACCGTGACCTCCTCCCACGGCCATGTCCTGCAGGCCAAGGTGCTCACCGTCTCCGACGGTGTGATCGGGGGCACCCGTGAGAACGTTTCGGGTCCGGCACTGGTCGATGCGCTCGAGGCGGAGGGTTTCGAGGTGCTCGACCGTCGTGTCGTCGCCGACGGGGTCGAGAGCGTGGCCCGCGCCCTCGAGGAGCTCTGTGCGGACTTCGCCGGGCTGGTCGTGACGACCGGTGGCACGGGCTTCGGACCCCGAGATCTGACCCCGGAGGGAACCAAGGCCGTGCTCGAACGCGAAGCCCCCGGCCTGGCCGAAGGCTCGCGCCAGGCCGGTCCTCTCGGTCGTCTTTCCCGCGCGACCGCAGGCACCCTGGGCCAAGCGATCATCCTCAACACCCCCGGATCCTCCAAGGGCGCAGTCGAGTGCCTCAAGGCTGTTGTCGACGTCATCCCCCATGCCCTC
>JACOTK010000100.1 GCA_016178435.1 Actinomycetota bacterium | reverse complement strand
GGGATGGCGGGCGACCTGCGTCGAGCCGGGCTCCGCCGCATCAACATCTCGTGTGACTCACTGCGACCCGATCGGTTCGAGGCCTTGACCCGTCGCGACGCGCTGGCTGCGGTGCTCGCGGGCATCGACGCCGCTCTGGACGCGGGTTTCGATCCGGTCAAGCTCAACGTGGTGGCGCTGCAGGGGGTCAACGACGACGAGGTGGTGGACTTCGCGACCTTCGGGCGCGAGCGCGGCGTCGAGGTGCGCTTCATCGAGTACATGCCGCTCGACGCCGACCATGGTTGGTCGCGGGCGGCGGTGGTGCCGGGTGAGGAGCTCATCGCCCGAATCGGCGAGGTCCACCCGTTGCGGGCGCTCGGCGAGGGCAGCGACCCTGCTTCGCTGTACGAATACGTTGACGGCCGGGGGCGAGTCGGGATCATCCCAAGTGTCACCGAGCCCTTTTGCGCCCGTTGCGATCGAGTTCGCCTCACCGCCGAGGGATCGATGCGCAACTGCCTCTTCGCCCTCGGCGAGACCGATCTTCGGGCGGTCATGCGTGCCGGCGGTACCGATGACGACCTTGCGGCGAGCATCGAGCGCTGCGTCGGCGACAAATGGGCCGGACATCAGGTCGGTTCGGTCACCTTCGTGCAGCCACCGCGCTCGATGTCGCAGATCGGTGGTTGACCTGTCGCGCCGGCAAGGCGTCGCCGAAGAGGACGCCCTAGACTCCGGCCATGTCCGAACGTGGTTTCACTCACCTCGACCCATTGGGTCGGGCCCGCATGGTCGATGTCACACCGAAGGAGGCGTCACATCGTCGAGCAGTGGCTCGATGCAAGGTGTTCATGCAGTCGGAGACCGCCGGCATGATTGTCCGCGGCGGCGTCCACAAGGGTGACGTGCTCGCCGTGGCGCGGGTGGCGGGCATCCAGGCGGCAAAGCGGACGCCTGATCTCATTCCATTGTGTCACCCGCTGCTCGTCGGGTCGGTGTTCATCAACTTCACCATCGAGGATCTCTTCGTCGAGGTCGAGGCGCAGGTTGACACGGTTGACCGCACGGGCGTGGAGATGGAGGCGCTGACGGCCTGTTCGGTGGCCGCGCTGACCATCTACGACATGTGCAAGTCTGCCGATCGCTCGATGGTCATCGGGGATCTGACGCTTTGGGAGAAGACCGGTGGGCGCTCGGGCAGCTACCGCCGCCAGGTCGAGACCGACGACCTCGTCTGAGGCGTTCTCGCGTCTCTCGGATGGAGGGCGCCGCTTGTCGGCAGGTTTGCCCTCCCCTTGTGCTGTTGGCGCAAGTCGTAGTAGAAATGTCATGTCCGTCGTGCAAACGTCATATTTGACGGTCCCTTCGAAACAGCCCTGACCATCCACCTGTACCCCATTCGGGTCGGGTACGGTCCTGAGTACGGAAGCTGAGGGTGGAGCGTGTCAATCGTGGGATTGATTATTCTGGCCATCATTTGGGCGGTCTATCTGGGCTGGTATGCAACCCAGTCCAAGTCGAATCGCCAGTCGGGCGATTCGATCGCCTCCTTCCGCAACCAGTTGGCGATCCTCGAGCGCCGTGCTCCGGGGAGCGGTTCCCGCGACTTTCTCGGAACATCGGCAGGAAATCTCCCACTTGCGTTCGGTCGTCCCGGTGCTCGTTCCCGGAAAGGCACTGCCGGACGATCCCTGGGCCGTTCACCCGGCATCAGCCCCGTTCCCGGAACCCGAATGGGAAGCGTCCCGATGCCTCGCACCCCATCCATGCCCAACTTGTCCGGTGTCCGCAAGAGGCGTCGTGACGTGCTCGTGGGCCTGCTCGGCGCAGCGGGAGTGACCCTCGTGTTGGGCATCCTTCCCCCGCTTCACATGCTGTTGGTGGCACATCTCCTGGTGGACGGGATCCTGGTTGCGTATGTCGTGATGCTGATCCAGATCCGTAACCACGCTGCCGAGCGAGAGCTCAAGGTGCGATTCCTGCCGACCGCCACACCGCTGCCGTCGATGATGCACAGCGAGCCCGCATTGACGCTGCGGCGCACCGCTGTCAACTGACTCATCGGAGTCCTCTAGACTGTCCTCTCCCCTCGGGGGTGTAGCTCAGTTGGCAGAGCGCTACGTTCGCAACGTAGAAGTCGGCGGTTCGATTCCGCTCACCTCCACTCCGTAGGTCCTGGTCAGCGGCCTGAGGCCGAGATCCGGTTGCCTGGATCGGCGCCATTGGCCGCAGTTTGGCAACGGATTACCCTCCGGGCCATGCACCAACGTGACTGCCGCTTGATGAGGTGCGAACTCGGCCGGGACTCACCTCATGGCGTGCTCGACCAGCGCCCGAGATCGCGCCGGCCGTGTTCGCGGTGGTAACGCCAAACGCGAGCAGGCTGGAGCGTTTCGACGCACCAGACCGCGTCGACTCCGTCGGGGAGCACTGGCGGATCCTCCGGCAGTCCGGAGCCGAAGGCCGCGGCGACGGCCTGCTTGTGGTCGATCCAGATGAAGAGGTGGCGTTCGTCGGCGATCGCGTTGCGGAGCTTCTTCCGGTTTCCGGGCTCGTTGGCCTCGCGTACCGCTGCTGCGATCAGGAGCGACGCGGAGGTGGTGCCGCCGACACCCGCGACGTTGGGGACGACCAGGCCCCCGGTCGGACCGGCCACGCCGTAGCCCTGTAGGTACTTCACGCCAACAGCGCGCAGCTCGTCGATCAGGTCGGCGGTCAGCGCGTCGGGAAGATCGTCGTCGTAGACGATGTGCGCTTTGACGACGCCGGTAGTTTCGACGCAGGTAAGGAGTGCTTCGATGTTGGCATGAAGCTGCCTGACGTCGTAAGTCGGGCGCGTACCGATCAGCCAGTCGAACTGGAGGCGGGGGAAGATCCACGAGCGCTTGCCAACCTCGGTCAGCGTCGCTTCGTGACCCTCGTCAGTGTGTCGCGTGACCTCGAACGCGATCCCGCCTGTTCCGTCTCGAGATGAAAGTCGCGGACCTGCTCGGCACCGCCACCTGGGTCGCGGTCGTAGCGAACGGTGCCGCCGAGCTTCTCGATGACAACGCGCTCCGCAGCCTGCTCGTCCCAAGGGATCTTCATCAACGAGTCACAGACTCCTTCCCGGTGACTCGCGGGCGCAGCGATCGAGAGCCGAATGTTGCACCCGCGCATCACTGATCGAATGTCGATCGCATCGACGGTGTCGCGTACCGCGTTCGTGTCCGCGTCCGGGTCGGAGGACCAGAGCAGTGGTGCATGCCCGGTCTGGAGCACCATGCGGCCCATCCAGTACCCAGCGCGAGTCGACGTGTGAGCCACGTGACGCTCGGTCGTCCGACCCCGAGCCAAGGGCGCCTCGATCAGGTCAGGGACGCCGTCGTCGGCGTGAGCAAGGACGGTGGTGATTGCCGGATCGAGCGTGGTGAACCAGGCTTCCGAGTCCGACCCGACGACCCGACGCGCCTCGTCCATCAGCAAACCGGCGTTGGTGCTGCCCGACGCGTCGAGTGTTGAGCGAGACACGTACTCGGAAGGATGCCCGAAGTCCTCGATCTCGGTAGTGTGGTCCATGGTAATGGTTCGGCGCGACGGGCCGGAGGCGGGCTGCAGCGTTGGCTTGCAGCCCGCGGGTCACGGCGTCGAGCGAGCTACCACCAGGTCCGAGCTCTTGTTGAAGGAGGTGACGGAGGTCGGCAGCACCTTCGGCGTTGACCGCCTCGGGCGTCACGCCGTCGGCGGCCGCGATCTCGAGGCACCGCCAGAGATCTTGGGCATCGCGTTCTCGTAGCCGCACGCTTCGATCGCGGGAACGAGGGCGGCCTCCTGGAGCAGGTGCGGCGGCACACCGAAATCGGCGTCGCCGGTTGCTCGCAGCGGAAGGTCGAGTCCGAGTCGCTGGACGTGGAGCAGAACCGCCACCCCGCCGATCAGGCGATAGTCCTCGGTTGCTCTGACCTCCGCCATTGCGTCGGCGACGTCGGCGATAGCGATGAACCCGCCGTCCATCGCGGCCGAGAGACTCGCAAGCGTGACGGGTTGGTGTGTGCTCACGCGTCGACCGCGATCGTCTTGGTGACGATCGCCCGCCGAAGTCGCTCGGCGGCTTCCTCGCGGTCCTCGCCGCCGAGGTCACGCAGGTCCCACCACTGTTGCACCGGATCCGCAAGTGGCACCCCGTCGATCGTCGCGGGCCAGGGTGTGCAGGCGATGAGAAGCGTGCGGTCGGTCGTCGTACGAAGCACGATGCTCGCGTCGGCGCGGCCCTCAGCCGGGACCAAGCCCGCAGCCTCCAGGTCGAGGAGGCCGTTCGCGTACACAACCGTCAGGCTCGGGTGTCTCCAGGGCACCAGCAGATCCGGACCAAGGTCAGCCGACACTGCGACCGTGAGGCCTTGTCGTCGTGCCTGCTTCGCAATGCGACGTTCCTGGTCGATGAGCTCGCGGGTGCTGTACCAGAACGTCTCCGGTTCGAGGAGATGAGGACGAGCCTTCTGGGCGTATAGATCGAGCAGGCGCGCCGGCTTGCCGCGATATCCGTTGATCGACACCGTCACCGCCTTCGCCGCAACGAGCTGCTTCAGGACCTGCGCCGGCGATCGCGACCTGGGTTAACGGAGCATCTTCCGCGATCAGGAGCCGTACGATCGCAGCCGTCCCTGATCCCCACTTGCGCGCATGGGGTGGGGCCGAGGACGGGGCAGTCGCCATTTCTCCAGGGTATAAGCCTTCTTGCAAGAATGCAAGGAACACTTATAGGAAGACTTATGTGCCTAGGGAAGCGCGGTCGGAACACCGACGTGAAATTGGCAACCGATTGGCAACGGAACCCGTCGCACGGGGTGGGAGCCACGGATTCAGCAGACTGCCGCAGCGACCTGACCTGCACAGATGGACTCAGCAGCACCATGCCGACGAGACCGATGACCTTCGCAACGTAGAAGTCGGCGGTTCGATTCCGCTCACCTCCACTCCGTAAGTCCCGGTCAGCACGCGTGAGGGCCATCAAGCCCGCTTCGCGTTCAGCCTGCGACGAGTTGCCCCGCCTCCAGGTCGACAGGCGCGCCGTCTCTGTAGGACACGGTGTTGGTGCGCAGTGCCGGTACCCGCGGGCCTGGCGTGATGATGCCAACCAGATTGAGCGGGTCCGCACCCGACAACGTGACGGTCTCGCCGTCGGGTCCGCGGCGTCGGGTCCGGCGCAGGGCATCGATCGCCTCCGGCAACGCGTACTGCTCGCCGACGAAACCGGTGACGAAACGTCCTCCTCGGATGACCCCCCTGGCCTCAAGGCGACGCAGGGCCCACAACAGGTCCCGCCAGGGCACCGTCGCCGGCTCGCGCACGACAAGGTCGCGAAACACCACACCCCACCGGACCAGGAGCTGTTCGGCGACGGCCTCGGCAACCTCGTCGGCGGCGTAGCCGTCGGTGGCATCGGGGATCAGCGACCAACGCCCGACCTGGGCCGGGGTTTGACTCATGCCCCGTCGCAAACCGTGCCTGGAGCCACGCCGGAGTGCATGAGGTCGGGTGTTGTGACGCAGACGGCTGTCGAGCAGGGAGCGAACCGCCGAGAAACCGTCAGCGGTCACGAGGCCCCGCGTGACGAGGTCCCAGAGGGCCTCCTCGACCTCGATGGGTTGTCGGGCGACCAGGTCGACGATCTCGGTGTGAAACAGGGCTCCCCGGTCGCGCAGGCAGGCGAGGACGTCATCGGCCGGTCCGGGACCGGGGAGGCGCGGGGAGGCCCCGCTGCGTTGGGCCGAGAGGATCCAGGGGAGGTCGCTGCGGAGCTGAAAGCTCACCGGCGTCGCGCGCGAGGGCACCGATCGCCCCCGCTCTGCCGATGGGGCAAGGCTCGTCTCGGTCTCGCCTGTGGACGATGGCGGGCGCAGCGCGAGACGCCCCCAGGTGACCTCGCCCGCAAGGCACAACTCGTCGAGCCACTCGTGTCGATAGCCACTCACCCTGGCGGCCAGCACGGCCTCCTCCCAGGCTCCCGCGGCCAGCTCGAAACCCTGCAGCTGTTCGACGGCGGCAAGGACCCCTCGTCGACCGACCAGCTGTGTCCCGGGTGCGACGTGTTGCCAATGCATGAGGAAGCGCAGGAAGTCCTGCGCACTGACCGGCTCGATCTCGCGACGCAGTCGATCTCGGGTGCCGTGATGGATACGGGTGAGCAACCGCCGCGAGCAGTACTGCTCGGCGACATCGCCTTTGGCGTCGAGAAGGCCTGTGTCGAAGTGGCCCGAGAGCGCAAAGCCCTCCACCTCGAGTGCGGCGAGCGCGGTGTCGACGCGTGCGGGCGGGAGGGTGCAGCGGAGGGCGAGATCGGCGGGTGTGGCCGGCCCGGCAAGGTCGAGGTGCCCTCGAACCACGGTGGTCCCGGCAACTTCGAGGGTGGGTGGCTCGTCGCCGAGGCATGCCGGCGGGACGGGGTGATCGGGGCGGAAGACCACCTGGTCGATCAGCACCTCGACCATGGGGCGGCCCTCGACGGCACACCAGCTCTCGTCCCGATCGGGGCTCCCGGACACGACCATCGCCCGTCGATCCTCGACCAGGCGATCGAACCAGTGCTGCCAATGGGGTTGGGGGCGGCTGAGCACGAGTGACATCAACAGGTCGTGAAGCTCGTCGGGATCGCGGGGGTCGGGCGATGCCTCGGCGCGGACCTCGGCGATGACGGACGGGTCGAGCCTTCCGAGCGCCCGAGCCTCGACGGGCAGGCCACGGGGAAGTGCCAGCGCCCGTGTTCGTCGTTCCTCGAGAGGGGCGTCGTCCAGGAAGGTGTAGGGGCGTCCGCTGAGGATCTCGTGACCCAAGACCGACGGTTCGGTGGTCTCCACGAATCGGACCTTCACCTCCCCGGTTTCCATGTCACGCACCAGGGTCTCGAGTCCGTCGACATCCATCGCCTCGTGCAGGCAGTCGTACATCGTCTGATTCACCAATGGATGGTCGGGAATCTCGATGGGCCCGGCCACGTTCTCCTGACAGGCGGCAAGCGTCGGAAAGACCGCGGCCATGAGGTCGTCGGATTCCATGCGTTGAATCGGCGGTGGGTTCCTGCGGCCGCCTCGTTGGCGCAGGACGATGAGCGATCGGTTCAGGTTCCAACGCCAGCGGGCGGTGAACATCGGCGAGTAGAGCACGGCGTGGGCGAGTGTGTCGGCCACCGTGGCCGCTGAGAGGTAGCGGGCGACCTCGGCAAGCGGAAAGCTGTGCTGGGGCCCGAGTGACAGGACCACGGCGTCGTCGTTCGCCGCCGCCTGCAGCTCGAAGTCGAACGTGCGGCAGAACTTCTTGCGAAGAGCAAGACCGAGGCCTCGGTTGACGCGCCCTCCCAGGGGGGCATGGACAACCAGTTGCATGCCCCCCGTCTCGTCGAAGAATCGCTCCATGACCAACTCGGTCGCGGTCGGCAGACCCTCCAGGCCGGCGTGGGCGGCCGCCAGGTAACAGGCGAGCTGGTCGGCGGTTCCTGCATCGAGCAGACATTCGGCGCCGAGCCAGGCCCGGAGCGCGTCGAGGCGGCCGTCGGCCAACAGGTCATTTGCGGCTTTCCGCAACGCGGAGACCTCGTCCGACAGCTCGGCGGTACGGGCCGGCGCCTCGCCGAGCCAGAAGGGAACGGACGGAGGCGCGCCGTGGGCGTCGGCCACGCGCACGACCCCTGGCTCGACCCGTCGGATGCGCCAGGAGGAGCTGCCGAGCAGGAAGACGTCGCCGACCATGCTCTCGATCGCCCAGTCCTCGTTGACGGTCCCGATGAAGATGTCGCCCGGGTCGAGGAGGACGCGGTAGTCGGCCACCTCCGGAATGGCCCCTCCCGAGGTGAGTGCTGCCAATCGAGCCCCCCGCCGGGCACGAACCACACCGTTGACCCGGTCCCGATGCAGGTAGGCGCCTCGCGGACCTCGTCCGGTCGTGATGCCGACTGCCAGCAGCTCGATGACCTCGTCGAAGTGCCTCCGCGACAGCTCGCCGAAGGGCGAGGCGTGTCGAACGAGGTCGTAGAGGTCATCCTCGCTCCACTCGTCGCCGGCGCAGGAGGCGACGATCTGCTGGGCGAGGATGTCCAGCGGGGCCACCGGCGGGTGCAGTGCGTCGAGGCGGCCTCCTCGGATGCCGCGCAGCAGCGCCGCGCATTCCACCAATTCGTCCCGGGTCATCGGATACAGCCGACCCTTGGGGATGCCGGCGCGCGAGTGGCCCGAGCGACCGACGCGCTGGAGGAACGCGGCGAGGCTGCGAGGTGAACCGATCTGGCACACCAGCTCGACAGGGCCTACATCGATGCCGAGCTCGAGTGACGCCGTTGCGACGAGTGCCGAGAGATCGCCGGCCCGAAGGCGGTTCTCGACCTCGAGTCGGCGTTCCTTCGCAAGGCTGCCGTGGTGCGCGGCCACTCGTTCGGGTCCGAGACGCTCGGCAAGCAGATGAGCGACGCGTTCGGCCATGCGACGGGTGTTGACGAAGATCAGGGTGGTGCGATGCCCCCGGACATGCTCGGCGATGCGGTCGAGCACCTCGGCGGTCTGCTCCGTCGAGGCGATGGCCTCGAGCTCAGCCTCGGGAAGCTCGATGGCGAGGTCCAGGGTTCGATGGTGGCCCTCGTCCACGATCACGCACCTGGGTGACCCGTCGGGGTGCGACCGGTCCGATCCCGTGCCCACGAGCAGGCGGGCCACGGTCTCGATCGGACGCTGGGTCGCGGAGAGACCGATGCGAACGGGTGGCTCGGCACACAGCCAGGTCAGTCGCTCGAGCGAGAGCGCGAGATGGGAGCCTCGCTTGTCACGTGCGACCGCGTGGATCTCGTCGATGATCACGGTTCGGACTCCGCGCAAGGTCTCCCGGCTCCGATCAGCGGTGAGCATCAGGTAGAGCGACTCGGGGGTTGTTACGAGGATGTGGGGTGGTCGTCGTGTCATCGATGCTCGCGTGGAGCTCGGCGTGTCGCCGGTGCGGACGCCGACTCGCAGGTCGGGAACGGCGATGCCCATCTCCTCGGCGATCCGTGCCATCTCGGCGAGCGGCACCTCGAGGTTGTGATGGATGTCCACGGCCAGCGCCTTGAGGGGCGATACATAGACGACCTGGGTCATCCCTTGCGTGGGGTCCGGACCGGCGCTCAGGCTTCGAAAGAGCTGATCGATGCAGACGAGGAACCCGGCCAACGTCTTGCCCGAGCCGGTCGGGGCAGCGATGAGGGTGTCCCTCCCGGAGCCGATGGGCGGCCAGCCGTGGGCCTGCGCAGCGGTAGGGCCTTCCGGGAAACGTTCCTCGAACCAGGCCCGAACGACCGGGTGGAAGGGAGTGAGGACGTCGGATGCCACGTCGTGCCTTTCGCCCAATCGGGGCTCCTCACCGGTCGGAGATCAAACGAACGAACGTTCGCCAGGGTAGTCCCTCTCGGCAGGATCGTGCTCCCGACAGGCTCGTGCCCCCGACAGGCTCGTGCTCCCGGGAAGGTGACGAACGAGCCTTCGGTGATCGGCCGCCCGATTGTTCAGTGGTCGCTCGACGGAGGTGTCGGGTGCGCAGGGAAGTGCTCGATCGTGACATCCGAGCCGGGAAAGAGGAGGCCCTCATGGCCGTCGTCAGCCCAACGGACCAGATACGGCGGCTGACCGTCGGTCCCGTGCACCTCCAAGATCTCCGCATCTCGATCGGGTTCGCCCACCACATGGCCCTTCACGACGAGTCGGTCTCCGATACTCGCATACATGTTCAACGTCCTTTCGCCGACGTGCACTCGAACGGTCGTCCCCAAACCTCTCGAACGGCGCCTCGTGCTGCCAGTGCCATTGGTCCCGATTGGTCCCGAGCGCTCTCCGATGGCCCCTTTCATCCGAAGAGGTGGACGGTGCGGGAGGAGCGAACGCAGGGCGGGAGGCACGGGTGTCTCATCGATCGGGTCGTGAAGCGCCGGTGCGTATGCAACGCAATGTCCCCATTGTCCGAAAAGCGTTAGGAAATTTGACAATTTCGACGTGGGAAACAGAGGAGGGCCTTCTCCGTATGGAGAAGAGTGACCTAGGACACTAGCCTCGCACTGATTCTCTTCGTGACACAAGAGGCCCATCACTCAGTGGCGAGTCAACCATCGTCAGGACGTCAGGGGAATTGGATGAACGCAAGGGGAAACATGGCAACCCCCTCGACGATCATCGACCTGCCTTCGTTGGAAGGCGCTCCTCCTCCCATCTTCGAGCTGTCCCACATCTGGAAGATCCACGAGATCGGCGATACCACGGTCGAGGCCGCCAAGGATGTTTCGCTGGTCGTTCGTCAAGGGGAGTTCGTCGGCATCACCGGGCCGTCGGGGTCGGGCAAGTCGACCCTCCTGCAGGTGATGGGCCTCCTCGAGCAGCCGACGTTCGGAACGGTCTCGTTCCGAGGTGAGGCGGTCGAGGCTCTGACCGATGCGGAGATCTCGATGGTGCGCAACCGCGAGGTGGGCTTCGTCTTCCAGTCATTCCATCTGCTGCCCCGCGCAACCGCGATCGCGAACGTGGAGTTGCCGTTGCTCTATCGCGGCATCGATGCCGACGAGCGCCGCGAGCGCGCCTACCAGGCGCTGTGCATGGTCGGGCTGGAGGATCGGATGGACCACCACCCGGCCCAGCTCTCCGGTGGTCAACGCCAGCGTGTCGCGGTGGCCAGGGCTATTGCCGGAAGCCCTGCCATCGTTCTTGCGGACGAGCCCACCGGCAACCTCGATTCCCGGACGGGCGCCGAGGTCATGGGTCTGCTCACCCAGCTGAACCGTGAGGTCGGGGTTGCGATTGTGCTCATCACCCATGACCCCGAGGTGGCCCGCTACGCCGATAGCGAGTACCACATGCGTGACGGCGTGTTGCGGACGCTTCGCAACAGCCGTGTCGACCTGGCCGGGGGTGGGTTGGGCGGCCCATCGCCTCGTCGCCCCCGGCGCGAGCCGCTGGTTGCCGCCCCGTTCGGCGCCCCGGCCGCCACATCCACGCTGGTGCTCGAACGGCCATCGGCAGTTACGCTGCTGTCGCCCACGGGTCTCCATGACCGGCACTCTCGGAACACCAGGTCCGAGCCGGTTCTCGGCCCGGTGCACGAGGTCGCCGACCGTGCGTTGGCCGTTGTGACCTCCGCAGGTCGGCTTGCGACGTGGACCCTGCCGCCTGTCGCTCGGGGAACTCGCATCGCCGATGTGGT
>JACOTK010000279.1 GCA_016178435.1 Actinomycetota bacterium | reverse complement strand
GGCTTTGATCGCCGTGCCGGTCACCTCACGTTCGAGCTCGAGTGCCTGGGCATCAATGGACGTGGTCCTGAACGCCGCCATGGCAGGAATCCAGAAGACGGCGATGAGCACAACCGTCGTTCCCACCGCCCCCAGAAGCAGGCGTCGACGCATCTAGGGGGATTCGAGACGGTAGCCAACGCCGCGGATCGTGGTGATGCAGCTGGGCATACCCGGAGCTTCGCCCAACTTGCGTCTCAGCGTGTTGATATGCACATCCAGTGTTTTGGTCGAACCCCACCAGTGCTCATCCCAGACGTCGCGCATCAGCTCCTCTCGGCTGACCACCTTCCCCGCCTCAGCCCCCAGGCGAACGAGGAGCTCGAACTCCCGTGGCCTCAGTTGGACCTCCCGATCCGCGACGAACACCCTTCTTGCCGGTGCGTCGAGACGGAGGTCGCCGACCTCGATCACCGCATCATCGGGTGACGACCCGACGGCGTCACGGCGACGGAGCTGGGCCGCGATCCGGGCCTGCAACTCTGCGAGTCGGAAGGGTTTGGTGACATAGTCGATGGCGCCGGCGGCAAGACCCGCCACGACATCACCCTCCTCGGACCGCGCCGTCAGGGCAACCACCGGCAAACCCGGTTGATCACGCCTGAGCTCGCTCACCAGGTCGAGGCCATCGCCGTCGGGTAGTGCGAGGTCACACAAGACCAGATCGATCGTTTCGTCAAGCAGCGCCCGGCGAGCAGCGACAAGCGACCCCGCGCTGTGCACCGTGTAGCCGGCCGTCCGGAGCGCTCGGCCCAAACTCGATGCGATGAGGTCATCGTCCTCCACCACCAACACCGCGGCGCCCATCGTCTTCATCGTACGTGGATTCCAAGGAGATCAAGCGTGCTCGGAACCCTGTTCCCTCGGTGTGCGTGCCACTCACGACCTGGCGAAGTCGTCCGCGACCATCTCGACGACGTCGGCGCGGGGGTACGCATGCGTGGCGAAGAAGATGGAAAGGGCGATCTGGGTCAGGATCGCCGGCGCAAGGGGTGGCGAGGGCCCTACCCCTCCGGTCCCGGCAGTCCACCACCGGGCTGCGCTCGTCATCGTCGCCCATTTCGGCCCGTAGACGGCATCCAGGGGACCCGCATGGAAGTTGGCCTCCGCATGTCCGATCAACCCGTAGGCGCCGCTGCATGCGGCTACGAGCGCGATGACCCTGGCCACCTTCAGGACCGAACCCGTCGGTCGAGCCACGACGACGCCCACCAGGGCGCTCATGACCGCCAGGGCAGCCCAAGGGACGAGCTGCTCCGCTCCGTCCCAGTGCCGCAACATGATCAGCTCTGCCGCGGTGCCGCCGATGCCCGCCACGGCAAGGCCCAACAGGGCCCGCCGCAGCAGCGTGATGACCTTGTGGTGATGTGCCTCGTGCATCGGCTACGGCGTCAGTGCGCCGACGATCTTGTCCACGACACCCTCACCCGGGTTGTACTTCGCAAGAGCGGAACGCAACTTGGCAAAGGTGGGGTCATCGCTCGGATAGGGCCGGTACTCCTCGACCTCATGGGCCCAGGTCTTGGCGCTCGGAACACCCGCCGCTTCCAGAGCGGCGGCGATCTCTGCCTCCGTGGCCTTGTTCGCCGACACCTTCGATGTCGTGTTCACCGTCGCGCCCTTCCCGGACGGGGTGTCCGCGGGGGTCGTCTTCTCGGTGGGCGTCGTGCTCTTCGCCTCTGCTGCCTTGGCGCCGCTGTCGTCGTTGCCACAGGCAACAAGGCTCAGCACGGTGACAAGGCCGAGGGGGGCCAATTTGGTGATCGTTCTCATCGCTACTCCTGCGCTTGCCAATGGGTCGCTGTGGAGTATGCGTGGGCCTTGGTGAGCGTTCGGCCGGTATCGGGTAAACGCCAGGCAAAGCTTTCGACTGCCCGTTGCCCGGGGTCCATGCCTGCCTTGGGGCCGGCATGCCGAGGTCAGGTCAGGTCGGGTCAGGTGGCACTACCGCGTCGGGTTGTGCAACAACTCCTTGAACGGGGTGTCCTTGCCCGGTCCCGGCTCCTTTGGCAGGCCGAGCACACGCTCGCCGATGATGTTGCGCTGCACCTGGTCGGTGCCACCGTAGATGGAGGGCGCCGGAGAGAAGAGCGTGAGCTCCTGAATGTCGCCGTTGCTCATCGAGCCTGAACCGGTAACGGTCGCATGGGCGCCCAGGATGCGGCAGCCGACCTCACGGGTGAGCACCAGCATGGCGCTGTTGCGCAGCTTGGCCATGTTGCCCTCGCCGCCGGTTGCGGCATTGCCGGATTTCATCCGACCGATGTGATAACCCGAGATCTCGATCACGGAGTGCAGGCGGGCAAGATCCTGGCGAATGGTGGGGTCGCCGAGCACCCCCTGCTTGCGGGCCAGCTCGATGAGCTGTCGCACGCGTCCGCGCCCGACGGCTCCGGCGCCCAGGCCCGCCCCCTCCGAACGGTCACCGGCGAAGTCACCGACCCGACGATCGAGATGGCCGGCCACCGTGCCGGGAATCGCCGCGCTGAAGGCCGCGACACTGCCACCACCGATGCCGGCACGCTCCACCATCAAGGTGGTGTTGGTGACCTTCCAGCCGTCGGTGATCCCACCGATCATGTTCGAGTCCGGCACCCGGCCGTTGTCGATGAAGACCTCGTTGAACATGGCGCGACCTGTCATCTCCCGCAGCGGGCGCACCTCCACACCCGGTTGGAGCATCGGGAAGGCGAAGTAGGTCAGACCCTTGTGCTTGGGAAGGTCGGGGTTGGACCGCGCCACGAGGATGCCGTAGTCGGCGTACTGGCCGGTGGAGGTCCACACCTTCTGACCATTGATGATCCACTCCTCGCCGTCACGCTCGGCCTTGGTCTGCAACCCGGCAAGGTCGGAGCCTGCCCCGGGCTCGGAGAAGAGCTGGCACCAACCGTGTTGGCCGTTCAGCACCTTGGGCACGAACTCGGCGATGAGCTCGTCCGAGCCGTGCGCCAGGATGGTTGGCACCGCCAGCATCATCCCGATGCCGTTCGGCTGGCCCACCGCCCCCTTCTTCGCGAGTGCGGCGGCGAGAGCCGACGCCTGATCCCGTGACCAGGCTCGACCCCAGGGCTCGGGAAGCATGGGCTGGGAAAGTCCGTCGTCGGCAAGGCGCTGCCACCACTGCGCCACCGTGATCTCGGGGTCCCAGTTCTCCTCGACCCAGGCCTCGATCTGCTCGGTCGTCGCGCTCGGTGTCATGGCCATGCGGGTTCCTCCCCTGTCGATCGTTCCCCTCATGTTTGCATGGCAGCAAGCCAAAGGAGAAACGGGGCGACCTCCGATCGATCGGTCACGACCGGGTCAGAAGTTGGGGTCGACGCCTCCGCTCTCGGCCAGGTTGCCTGCGGTGACGGTGTTTCCGGCTCGATCGATGATCACGCCCGCAGAGGGCGCATCGCCCTACCTCCAGTGCACGTTGGCGTTGCCGACGGTCGCGTAGGTTCCCGCGGCCGTGCCGAAGGTGATGGTCAGGGTGGTCGAGCTCGTCAGGACCATCGTCGAGAGCGTCGCCGACCCCGCGAGCCCGAAGGTGCCGTACGTCGCGGGAGCGGTGATGTAGCCGTTGGAGCCCGTTCGCACCCGCCCCAACGGCAACTGGGTGGTGTTGGCTGCATTCCAGATCTCGACATGGTCGTTGTTCGGACCACCGCCGGCCGTGCCGTTCGCGACTCGCACCACGACATTCGTGGACGTGCCATCCCATCCGGCGAGGATGGTCTGGGGCTCGATGGGCTCGTCGAAGGTCAGGACCAG
>JACOTK010000278.1 GCA_016178435.1 Actinomycetota bacterium | reverse complement strand
GGTAGCCCCCGGCCACCACCCCTCGCCATGCGCGATCCGTGTCACCGATAGAGCCGAGCAGCCAACCTCCGCTGTGCGCCGGGCAACACCACGTGGCCCAGGTCGTAGCGATCGAGCACCGCGGTCATGCGCTCGAGGGCCAGCGACCCATGGGTTTGGATGGGGATGAGGGGCCGGTTCCGGCGATCGAATCGAACGCCCTGAAACGACAGGACGCTCGGCAGGCGGTGATGCACGGGCTCATGGACGATGACCCCCTGGTCGGCCACGACTCGACATGCGGGCTGGATCGCCAGCAGGTCGCTGCCCGCGATGTCCAAGGTGCGCGAAAGGAAGCCCCCGGACGAACAGGCCACGCCCGCGAGCATCACCTGGACGCAGCGCACCCCCTCGTGCATCGACACCAGATGATCGGGAACACCAACCGATGCGGGCAGGCGAAGACCGAGCGGCCCGCTCGCCACCAACTCGGAGATCACTGCACGGGCCTCCCATGCATCGAGGCCCTCGGGAAGAACTGCCCAGTCGGTCACCGTGTCCAGTCGCTCCGGGGTGGTCGTCACCCATGCCGGAGCGTGGGGCGAGCGCCCGCAGAGCAGGTTGAGACGCTCGCTCGCGCCGGCGTCGCTCGATGCCGTGAGGACATAGATGTTCGCAAAGCCATGGAGCGCCACCGACCCGGCGACCACCGCACGGGCAGCGATCTCCCGGTGCGCGGGATGTGCGAGTCGGAGCACGGACACCGTCGAATCAGCCGCCTCCACCTCATCGACCATCAACGCGTCCCGAGCGATCATTGTCTCTCCTGCGGTCATTGCCTCTCCTGCCGGCCATCTCATCCTGACTGCCGTATCGCATCATCCTGACTGCCGTATCGCACCAGACCGGCACAGGATCAGAGGCGGCAGGGATGGCTCTGATACGGGAAATCCGGGAAATGTCGGCCAAAGGCGGCTCCGGGCGCTCTCGGGGTACGGACTAAGCTGCTCGGATGAGCTCAGGCAACAAGCAGGTTCCGGATCGCAACTTGGCCATGGAGTTGGTGCGAGTCACCGAGGCTGCCGCCCTGGCGGCGGCACGATGGATGGGCCGGGGGGACAAGGAGGGGGCGGACGGCGCGGCCGTGGATGCGATGCGCATCGTCCTCGAGACGGTGCCCATGGACGGGATCGTGGTCATCGGGGAAGGCGAGAAGGACGAGGCGCCCATGCTCTACAACGGTGAGCGAATCGGCGACGGCACGCCCCCCCAGGCCGACATCGCGGTTGACCCCATCGACGGCACGACCCTGACGTCACTGGGTCGGGGCAATGCCCTTGCCGTCATCGCCGTGGCCGATCGAGGCTCGATGTTCGACCCGGGACCGTGCGTCTACATGGAGAAGATCGCCGTTGGACCCGAATGCGTCGGGGTGATCGACATCACCAGGTCCCCGACCGAGAACCTCGAGGCCATCGCCAGGGCCAAGGATGAATCGGTGCGCAACATCACCGCGGTCATCCTCGACCGTGACCGTCACCAGGACCTGATCGCGGAGGTTCGCGCTGCCGGCGCACGCATCCGCCTGATCCCCGACGGCGACGTCGCGGGGGCCATCTCCACGGCCTGGCCCAACTCCGGCGCCGACATCCTCTTCGGCGTGGGTGGCACCCCCGAGGGCGTGATCAGCGCTGCCGCGCTCAAGTGCATGGGAGGCGAGCTCCAGGGCCGGTTGTGGCCACGCAACGACGGTGAGCGCGACGCCGCCATCGCCGCCGGCTACGACCTCACGGCGGTGCTCCAGACCGACGACCTCGTCCGCAGCGACAACTGCTTCTTCGCTGCCACCGGCATCACCGACGGTGAGCTCCTCCGGGGCGTGCGCTACGACGCCCGCGGCGCCCACACCCAGTCACTGGTGATGCGCTCGAAGTCGGGGACCGTGCGCCTCATCGACGCCCATCACCGCCTCGACAAGCTCGGCGAGTTCTCCACCATCGAATTCCGCTAGACCCCGGACCGCCCGATCAAGGGTCACCACAGCGCGGCCATCGCCGCCCCGTCCAAGGTGCCGGAATCAGGGCTTGCCGGTGTGGAGCACCCGGACCAGGTGGAGGCGATGGTCCCGGGCATGGGTCTGCTCGAAGCCCGACGCCCGCAACCAGTGCTCACCGGGCGAACCCGCCGGCGCCCAGGCGCTCACCTGCGATGCGCCCTGGTCGGCCATCGCCGAGACGAAGGCCCCCAGCAGATGACGTGCGATGCCGTGCCGGCGCTGATCGGGCGCCACGATGCCCGACTGGATCACTCCCACGTGACCGCTTCGGTGTCCGATCAGGACCCCCACCAGTGCGCCGTCGTGCACCGCCCGCAGCACCAGGGGCCTCCCGCCGGGATCCGTGCCGCCGGGATCCGTGCCGCCGGGATCGTCCCACTGCGCCTCACCCGATGCGAGCTCACGGGCCTCCTCACCACGGGCCTCCTCATCACGGGCCTCCTCACCACGGGCATCACTCGAAGGGAACGGGGTGGGATCACCCGATTCGGCCGTCTCCTCCTGCTGCCATGACGCGACCGTCGCCCTCGACCAGGCGTCGAAGCACTCGCTCGTGGTCAGCTCCAGCTCGAAGCCACCTCTTCCGACCACCACGGGCTCGGCAAGGACCGCATCGAGAAACGGAACC
>JACOTK010000120.1 GCA_016178435.1 Actinomycetota bacterium | reverse complement strand
TCGTCGTGATGAACGCCGATGGGTCGCGCGGGGTGAGTGCCGACCTCGAGCTCGGGGGACGGATCGATCTCCTGACCCCGATCGCCCTCGGACTCGGAGCCGCCGGCACCTTCCTGCTCGTGATCGGGACGGCCATGATCATCGGCGGCGTTGTCATCGGCACAGGGGGGAACGGGGCGCCGGCCGAGGTGGAACCGGGATCGCCGGCCGTTGAGGTGTCCACTCGGGCTCACCCGTTGTCGATCGAAGGAGACCTCGACGTCAACCTCAGTCGTTGGCGCTGGATGATCAAGTGGTTCCTTGCCATCCCCCATTTCATCCTGCTTGGCTTCCTGTGGGTTGCGTTCGTCGTCCTGACCGTTGTCGCCTTCTTCGCGATCATCGTCACCGGTCGCTACCCAAGAGCCATCTTCGATTTCAACGTCGGCGTTCTGCGGTGGTCATGGAGGGTCGGCTACTACGCGGTCAACCCGCTCGGCACCGACGACTACCCGCCCTTCACGCTCGACCCTGCCGCGTACCCGGCGGTTCTCGACATCACCTATCCCGAGGAGCTCTCCCGGGGCCTGGTGCTGATCAAGTCGTGGCTTCTCGCGCTGCCGCACCTGCTGATCGTCGGGATACTCACGTACAACCTGATCATGGGCATCAACCGCTGGATCTTCCGCGTGATCGTCTACGTCGCCCTCATGACCGATCGGTACCCCCCGTTCCGTCTGGATCAGGGAGACCGCGAACCGACTGCACCCACAGGGTCGCATCGGCAGAGCGGTGAATCGTGACGCCGGTGCATCGCCGCGAGGGTTGGGGGGCCGGATCGTGACCACGACCGGCGTCGTCGTCCGCACCCGGGAGCGACGGATCAGAGCAGGCTTCGGAACAGCTCGAGGTGCTCGTTGACCATGCGCTCGGTCGAGAAGCGCTGCTCCGCGGCGAGACGGCAGGCCGCCCGTTCGATCGTGTCGACGTGAGCGACCGCATCGACCATGTCGTCGATGTCGTCACAGAGGAAGCCGGTGACGCCGTGCTCGACGATCTCCGGTGCGGCGCCCTCCCTGAAGGCAAGGACGGGTGTGCCGGCGGCGAGCGCCTCGATCATGACGAGACCGAAAGGCTCGTGCCAGCGAATAGGGTTCAACAGCCCGATAGCGCCGTTGAGCAGATCAAGTTTTTCTTGACCCCCGACCTCACCCACGTAGCGAATCGAGTCGCCCAACATCGGTTCGATGATGTTCTGGAAGTACACACGCTCCGCAGGTTCGCGCATCTTGGCCGCCAGCAGCAGGGGAACGCCCGCTTCCCTGGCCACCTCGATCGCCCGCTGAGGTCCCTTCTCGGCGACCATTCGACCCAGGAACAAGAAGTAGCCGCCGTCGCCCCTGCCGACCGGAATCGTCTGGGTGTCGATGCCGTGATGGATGATCCTGGCGATGGGCAGGTCTGGCACCTGGGCTGCCTGATCGTGTGAGATGGCGATGATGGGCACCCGTGGGGTGATCGACCGGTAGATGTCGGTGAGCTCCGCGTTGAAGGGCCCGTGGTTCGTGGTGACGACCCGCAGCGATGGGAATCGCTCCGAATAGGTCGGGCCCATCACCGTGTGGTCGTGCACGATGTCGAAGCCCTTGACGGCCTCGTACGCGTGGATGATGTGGCGCAGCTCGGGCACGACCGAGCCCATCCTCATGCCCTCGGACTTTGCGAGGCACCACTGGCGGGGGACCGGGCAGGTCGAGTCACCGGTGGTGTAGAGCAGGACCTCGTGGCCGGCCGCCTGGAAGCCACGAGCGAGGCGATCGATGACGGCCTCGGTGCCGCCGTAGGCAAGCGGCGGCACCGGTACCCATGGGGGTGCAATCAGGGCAATCCGCATGGCGATACCGTACCGGCTGGGGAGCACATGGACGGGGCCGGTCCATCGACGCGCCCCGAGCGCGTGCAATCAGGCGGCGTTCTCGACGAGGCGACGGGCGATGATCTTGAGGCACAGGGTCTCGTCGGCGCCCTCGAAGATGGACAGCACGCGAGCGTCGACGAAGTAGCGGCTCACGGGGAACTCCTCGGCGTATCCCATGCCGCCATGGATCTGCAGCGCCTCACGGGTCACCCACTCGGCTGCCTTGCAGACGTAGGCCTTGACCATCGAGGCCTCGAGCGCCCCCTCGCCCTTGGCCATCAGCGTCGCGACCTCGTAGGCGAACTGGCGGCCGGCCTGGATGAGCACGGCCATGCGGGCGAGCTTGATCCTGGTGAGCTGGTAGTCGCCCACGGGTCGGCCGAACACCGACCGATCGATCGCGTACCGGCAGGCGGCCTCATAAGCGGCTTGCATGACCCCGATCGCACGGGCGGCGGTCTGCAGACGGCCGTTCTCGAAACCCTCCATCTGGTAGTAGAAGCCCTTGCCGAGGCCGGCCTCGCCGCCGATGAGACTGTCGTTCGGCACCACCCAGTTGTCGAAGGCGACCTCGTAGGAGTGCATGCCCCGATAGCCGATGGTGTCGATGGCCCGCCCCTCCATCTTGCCGCCCTCGGGCTGGGTGAAGGCGAAGCCGTGACCCTCGCCCCGGGGCTTGGGCACGACGAACAACGAGAGGCCCTTGTGGGCCTTGGCGCGGTCGGGGTCGGTGCGGGCCAACAACATGAGCACGTCGGCCCGGGCGGCAAAGGTGCACCAGGTCTTCACGCCGTTGATGGCCCAGCCACCCTCGACGGGCGTGGCGGTGACCTTGAGGCCAGCGACGTCCGAGCCGAAGTCGGGCTCGGTGACGGCGACGGCAGCCATCACCTCGCCGCTCGCCAGACGGGGAAGCCATGTTCGCTTCTGCTCCTCGGTCCCGCCGCGCACCAGCGCCCGGGTCAGGATCTCGGGACGGGTGATGAGTGAGCCGCCGATGCCCAGTGATCCCCGGGAGAGCTCCTCGGTTGCCACGACCATGCCGATGTAGTCGGATTCGCCCCCGGCGGCGTAGCCGTCGTATTCCTCGGGAACCGACAGCCCGAACGAGCCGATCTCGGCCAGACCGGCGATGATGTGCTCGGGAATGTCACCGTTGGTGCGATGGACGTGCTCGGCCTCGGGGCGGATCTTGTCCTCAGCGAATCGCCGAAAGGTGTCCTGGACCATCTCGAAGTCGGCGTCGAGGTGGCGGGGACCGGCCTCGTTGGCCAGGGTGGCAAGGAACGCGGGGTCTCGATAGGTGATGACGAAAGCCATGGCATCGTCGAGGACGCCGGGCTCCAGGCCCCAGGAGGTTTCTCGGCCGAGCAGCTTCGAGGCGAGGTCATGAATCGCGTCGGCCACGAAGGCCACGGTGAGGGCCGCCTCGATCTCACCTTTCGCCCCGTAGTGGAGCATCGCCTTCGCGCTCGCTGTTGCCGAGGCGGCATGTGCCAGGTCGTAGGCGATCTGCTGGTTGTCGTCGAGGGAGCCATGGGAGGCGAGATGACGGGCGGCCCGGGTGACGACGGAGGAGGCGAGGTCGACAACAGCGCTCGCGGCGTGGAGATCAGGGGTGGTCATGCACAAACGGTACCGATTGCCGTCGCCCGGACTCACATCGACGGGGCGTGCACGCAGGCTTTGGGCGACCCGACCCGCCGTCGTAGGATGCGCGGGTGACCACTTATGACCGGCCCTTCGGCCGCTATCTCGAAGACTTCCAGATTGGCGACATCTACCGGCACTGGCCGGGCAAGACCATCACCGAATACGACGACCACCTGTTCTGCATGATCACGATGAACCATCATCCGCTGCACACCAACACGTGGTTCGCCGAGAACGAGACGGTGCACGGCAGGAACGTCGTGGTCGGCAACCTCGTGTACTCGCTGGTGTTGGGCATGAGCGTGCCCGATGTCAGCGGTGCCGCCATCGCCAACCTCGAGATCGAGTCGCTGACGCACAGGAAGCCGACGTTCCACGGCGACACCATCTATGCCGAGACCCGGGTGCTCGCGGTCGCCCCGTCGTCGTCGAAGCCCGATCGTGGCATCGTCACGGTCGAGACCAAGGGCTTCAACCAGCACGGCGACGAGGTCTGCTACTTCCGTCGCAAGGTGATGGTCTGGAAGGCCGAAGCCGCTCCCAAACGTCGCCGCCCCTACCACGACGACGTTTGGGCCGACTGAAACCACTGCAGCGCGCACTCCTCGACTGGGGCGGGGAGGTGCGACGGGACCTGCCGTGGCGAGCGACCCGCGACCCGTGGGCCGTGCTGGTCTCGGAGCTGATGTTGCAACAGACCCAGGTGGCCCGTGTCGTGCCACGCTGGGAGGCATTCCTTGCGCGGTTCCCGAGCGCTCAGGCGTGCGCGGCGGCGCCGGCATCCGAGGTGGTCCGGGCATGGGCAGGGCTCGGGTACAACCGTCGGGCGCTCAACCTGCATCGCTCGGCACAGACGGTTGTCGATCGTCACGACAGCGAGCTGCCTCGGGATCTGGAGGCCTTGTTGGCGCTCCCGGGGGTCGGTCCCTACACCGCGCGGGCGGTCTTGGTCTTCGCCTTCGAACAGGATCTGGGCCTCGTCGACACCAATGCCGGTCGCTTCCTGGCCCGTGCGGCGATGGGTCGTACGCTCGCGCGTGGGGAGGCGCAGTCCGTAGCGGACGGGTTGGTGCCCGAGGGCCACGGCTGGGCCTGGGGTCAGGCCGTCTTCGATCTCGGGGCGATGGTCTGCACGCGTCGGGGCCCGAGCTGTCGTGCCTGTCCGCTGCGTGCGCACTGTGCCTGGGCGAACGCCGGCTTTCCCGACCCCGACCCCGTTGTCGGATCAGCGGGTGTGAGCGTTCCGCAGTCGACCTTCGCCGGTTCGGACCGCCAGGGCAGGGGCCGCCTCGTCGATGCCCTCCGCAGGGGCCCGGTGTCCCCGACCGATCTGGCCGCGGTCATGGGATGGTCGGACGACCCCTCACGTGCGCATCTCGTCGCTGATCGCGTCGTCGCCGACGGTCTCGCCGTGCGGGACGAAGCCGCCTACCGTCTGGCCTGACGGTCAGCCGCTCATCTGAGACGTTCAGCGGATGTGTGTCCCTGTGAGAACGACACGACTCGTTTCACCAGTCTTCGCCTGGCGAAACACCGCCTGTATCCAATGGAGCCCCACCTATCCGCTGGGGCTCCAAGAGATCAGTCGGGTGGGAACGCCACGCAGGTTTGCCGCTACGAGGAGTTGCGGGTTTTCGTCATCGGATGCCAAGCAGATCTCGGCCCCGAGACGCTCGGCGGCGGCGAGTGCCTCGAGTGACATCAGATTCAGTCGAACTCCCTCATCGAGCATCTGTGCCATCGGCCAGGCGAGTTCACGCAGCGAGACGAGACCGATGGTTGCCGGCAACTCGGTCACGGCACGAGCAGCCTTTGCCCCCAGCGTCGGATCGGCACTGCCCAGGGACCTCGAGAAGACACCGGTGACGGTCGGGTTGGCGAGGGCACGACAGAGTCGGTGGTACCAAAGGCCGGTCGTCCAGATTCGAGTACCTGGCGCCCGCATCTCGATCGGCTCATCATCGAGCAGCACCCGCAACAGGAGATGGTCGTCCAACAAGATCTCGCCGGGGTTCAAGCGAGATCAGGTTCCTCGTCGGCCACCCGCCGGGAAAGCCGGGCATAACCGCCGGCTTCGTCGATGGCGTCGCGCAGCAATGCCCGCAGGCCTCCTCTGCCGGCGGGAACGATGACCAACGCATCGCCCAGATCAGCCACCTCGACGGATCCGCCTTCGAGAAGGTTCCAACGCCGACGAGCCTCCGCCGGCAGCGCCATCTGGCCACGATCGGATACCCGGAACTCGGTCACGCTCATGCAGTCATGATACAGGTTGAACAAGGTGAGATGACAAGGCACCCTTGTCATCAGGCGGCGGGTGTGAGAGCGACTTGGTGGCCGAGTGCTTGGAGTTGGCGCACCAGGTTGCGGGTCTTGCGGTCTTTGTGAATGTGTTGGTCGTAGAAGTCGGAGCCGAGATCGTGGAACCGGGCGTTCGGGTCGGCGAGGAGATGCCAGACGACCACCAGGATCGAGCGGGCGACAGCGACGAGGGCTTTGGGCTTGCCGCGGCGACGCACGAGTCGCCGGTAGCGCTCACCGAGGAAGGTGTTGGTCTTGGCCGCGCCGGCGCCGATCCCGGCGATCTCATCGAGACGCTCGACAGCTGACAGCGGCGCCGTGGCGAGGTCTGTGCCGCTGCTGTGGTTGCTCTTCGGGGCTGCGGCTGCGGGGATCTGGGCGATGAGCTCATCGACACGGATCGTGATCGTGTCGATCGGCCGATGACCACCAAACCCCACCCCGAAACGACAGGAGAGCCTATTTTGATTTGGCACCGTTGGAGCCATGAAGGTCGCTGTATTCGTTTCGACGCGGCAGAATGGAGCGGTGACCAGAGGCCAACAACTCCTCGAGGATTTTCGTCGGCAACGACGGGCGGGTGATCCGCGCATAACGCCCGAAGGGCGTGCGATTCTGCTGCGGATCACCACCGGCGATTTGGCCGATGACTTTGCCGAGTCCCTCGCCGCCCTGGGCAATGTCGATGCAATGCTCTCGGGCGGTGCCGGTCCTGACGAAGGTAACTGCGAGCCTGGTGCTCCTTGATCGTTGTTGACGAGTACTTGGCCGTACGGGCTCTTCTTGGCGTGCTCCCACTTGATTTCCCAGACGAAGGCCTTGCGTTGCCGGTTTCGGCCCATTGGCGTCTCCTGCAGCGTATCCACACCTCAGGCACAGGACAGCTGAGCCAGGTTCTCGCGCTCTTGCCGGCATCGGATCGCGAAGTCCTGCGTGCTCCACATCCCCAAGTGCTCGAAGTGCTCGATCCTCGACCTCATCTCGACGAAGCTGCCCAGATCGCAGCACAATATGGCGGCACAGGCTGGCTGATCGCCGAGACCATCACCGCGGGGCTGCATCACGGGCGAGAGCTCTGGTATGGCAATAAACGCAATATCGGCATCCGAACACGTGAAATTGCCCAGGAGCTTGAAATCACGATTCACGTCGTTCCGTAGGATGCCGACTCAGTCTGTCATGAACGGGAACGGTTGATGACGTGAGTGAGTCCTCTGAACTTGGAAGAAGACTGGAGGAACGTGTGGCAGAGTACTTCCGCAGCCACGGTTAAGGGCCACGCTGAAACTAATTGGGCGTTGAGGCGATCGTGTAGTTCCAATTCCCGTGCCAGTCGTGGGGGCGGAGGGGCACGGCTGCGAGCTGCCTGTCGCTGATCTTGATCCCGGTCGGGTAGTGGCCCTGGTCGAGCTCGGCGCGGATCTTGAGGCCTTTGCGATTGGTGGTGGCGCGTAACTCCTGTCTGTAGTCGGTACGAACTACAGACAGTCAAGCGAAACGACCGCCTCAAAGGGTGGATAGCCCAGGCCATCGGACCCTTCAGGCCGACAGGTTCACAACCGAAGAGCCGTCACTCCCGGTGCGCCGCACCCCATTGATTCGGTCGCCAATCCGCTGACCGATGCGCTCAAGAATCTGGCCAAGAAGGAGAAAGCCCTCTACGAGGCCATGAATGCCTGCGTCTATGGGTTGGGTGTGAGGACTGATCGCCTTGCCGAGATGACCTTGGAGTCCGTCGAGCTCACCTTGCTCTGTTGGTCCGAACTCTCGGATGAGGCTGACCCGGTTGTCGGATCGGCCGGCGTGAGCGTTCCGCAGTCGACCTTCGCCGGTTCGGACCGCCACGAGCGTTCGCCGCTGCGAGGAGTCGCGGGTCTTCGTCATCGGAGACGAGGCAGATCTCGGGCCCCGAGGTGCTCGGCGGCGGGCAGTGCAGAATCCTGATGGAATATGGCTCACAGGTTCCCAAAGCGGTTCCGCGGAACCGTTTTCCGTGGATGGACGGCGGGGAAACTCGAAAGCCGACAACTCGAGCTCAGGTCGAGGTCAGGAAGTCGACGATGAGGGGGTTGACGACGTCGGGCTTCTCGAGGTGCAGGAAGTGCCCGGCGCCGGCGATGATCTCGACC
>JACOTK010000275.1 GCA_016178435.1 Actinomycetota bacterium | reverse complement strand
GACCACACAGGCATCGGCATTGCCCGCAAAGGTGATCGAAGCCTTCTCGCCGTTGAGCAACCAGGTCTCCCCATCGGCTCGCGCGGACATGGTGAGGTTGGCAGCGTCGGAGCCGACGCCCGGCTCGGTGAGCCCGAAGGCCACGATCCTGTCGCCCGAGGCGATGGCCGGCAGCCACGTCCGTTGGATGGATTGGTCCGCACGGGCCAACAGCATGGAGCCGATCGTGGCGAGCTGCACGAAATAGCTGACGTTGAAGTCGCCCCGCGACAGCTCCTCGGCGGCGATACCCACGGAGACCAGGTCACCCTGGCTTCCTCCGTGCTCGGGATCGATCCGGATGCCCAGCACACCGAGGGCGCCCAGCTCCTGGACTCGGTCTCGGGGAAAGTCCTCGACGCGCCAGCGGCCCATGTCGGGCGCCAGTCGCCGAAGGGCGTAGTCCCGCAAGGTCTCGGCAAGCAGCTCGTCGTCCTGGTTGAAGTTGAAGTTCATCGAGTGCCCTCCGCCGGTCGGCCCGTGGATGTGCACCGTAGTCATCGATCGCCGCCAACGTCAGGCCGGGAGCGAGAAGTGTCAGGGCCTTCGCGCGGCGTCAAATGGTGCGGCAACCGGGATGGGTCCCCTCGTTGGCCCGAACGCCTAGTCTGCGGGTCGTGCCCGTGCTCACCTCGACGCTGAACCTCCGCTCCGAGGCCTATCAGGCCAATCGTGAAGGTCTGATCGCTCTTCTGGCAGCCCACGAGGAACAGCAGGCGTTCGGGCGTGCCGGGGGCGGTGAGAAGTACGTCGTACGCCACCGTGAGCGCGGCAAGCTGATGGCCCGTGAACGGGTCGAGTTGCTTCTCGACCGCGACACGGCGTTTCTCGAGCTCTCGACCCTGGCAGCGTGGGGCACGGAGTTCACGGTCGGCGCCAGTGTCGTGACCGGCATCGGTGTCGTCTCCGGTGTCGAATGCGTCGTGATCGCGCACGATCCAACCGTTCGTGGCGGCTCGTCCAACGCCTACACCTGGAAGAAGGTCATGCGGGCGATGGACATCGCCCGGGAGAACCGCCTCCCCCTGGTCAACCTCGTCGAGTCGGGCGGGGCCGACCTACCGAACCAGGCGGAGATCTTCATTCCCGCCGGGAGGCTCTTTCACGACCTGACCCGCCTCTCGTCGCTGGGCATACCGACCGTGGCGCTGGTGTTCGGCAACTCGACGGCCGGGGGAGCGTATGTGCCGGGGATGTGTGACTACTCGGTCATGGTCAAGGATCGGGCGAAGGTGTTTCTCGGTGGTCCGCCGCTGGTGAAGATGGCCACGGGGGAGGAGTCCGACGACGAGGAGCTCGGCGGAGCAGACATGCATGCGAGGGTCTCGGGCCTGGCCGACTACCTCGCGGCGGACGAGACCGAATGCATCAGGATCGGGCGGGACATCGTTGCCCATCTCCGGTGGCACAAGCTTGGAGCCGGGCCCACCGAGTCGCCCGACGAGCCGCTCCACGATCCGGACGAGTTGTTGGGCATCGCCCCGGTCGACCTCAAGGTCCCCGTTGATCCTCGCGAGGTGCTGGCTCGTGTCGTGGACGGTTCCCGATTCGACGAGTACAAGCCGCTCTACGGTTCGAGCCTCGTGACGGGCTGGGCATCGATCCACGGCTATCCGGTGGGCGTGTTGGCGAATCACCGGGGGGTGCTGTTCGGGGAGGAGGCACAGAAGGCGACCGAGTTCATCATGTTGTGCAACCAGATCGACACGCCGTTGGTCTTCATGCAGAACACCACGGGCTTCATGGTGGGAAAGGCCTACGAGCAACAGGGCATCATCAAGGACGGGGCCAAGATGATCAACGCGGTGACCAACTCGACGGTGCCGCACCTCACCGTCAACATCGGGGCCTCGTACGGCGCGGGCAACTACGGCATGTGCGGGCGTTCCTACGACCCTCGGCTCCTGTTCTCGTGGCCGAACGCGAAGTCAGCGGTGATGGGTCCCCAACAGCTCGCAGGCGTGATGTCGATCGTCGCCCGCCAGTCCGCGCTCGCCGCCGGGCGAGTCTTCGACGAGGAGTCCGACGCCCGCTCCCGCGCGGCAGTGGAGGAACAGATCGAAGGCGAGTCGTCTGCCTTTGCGATGACGTCGCGCCTCTACGACGACGGAATCATCGACCCGCGGGACACCCGCACGGTGCTCGGTCTGGGTCTCTCGGCCGTCCACTCCAACAGCGTCCAGGGCCGTCGTGGCTGGGGCGTCTTTCGGATGTAGCGAGGACCATGGGACACATCACCAAGCTGCTGATGGCGAACCGGGGCGAGATCGCCCGTCGGGTCATGCGAACGTGTCGGGCGATGGGCATTGCCACGGTGGCGGTCCATTCCGACCCCGACGCGGACGCACCCTTCGTTCTGGAGGCGGATGAAGCCGTTGCCCTGGGCGGCTCGAGCTCGGCTGATTCCTACCTGCGCGTCGATGCCCTCGTCGCGGCCGCATTGCGCACGGGAGCGGACGCGGTTCACCCCGGCTACGGGTTCCTGTCGGAGAACGCCGAGTTCGCGCAGGCGTGCATCGATGCCGGGCTCGTGTTCGTCGGCCCGTCGCCGCGGGTGATCGAGTTGATGGGGTCCAAGGTGACGGCCAAGGAGCTCATGGCCGCTGCCGGGGTTCCGATCCTGCCATCAGAGGATGTCACGATGATCGAGGGCGCCGGGCTCGAGGCAGCGGCGGAGCGAGTCGGGCTGCCGGTGCTGGTGAAGGCGAGCTTCGGGGGCGGAGGCAAGGGGATGCGCTCCGTTCGCTCGATGCCCGAGCTGTCGGCAGCGGTGGAGAGTGCTCGCCGTGAGGCGGTCGCGGCGTTCGGCAACGGAGCCGTGTTCCTCGAGCGATGCCTCGACGCGCCTCGCCATGTGGAGATCCAGATCTTCGGTGACCGACAGGGTCGGGTGGTGCACCTGTTCGAACGGGAGTGCTCGATCCAGCGACGCCATCAGAAGATTGTGGAGGAGGCACCGTCACCGGCGGTGGACGCCGATCTGCGTGAGCGGATGGGCGCGGCGGCGGTCGAGGCGGCACGGGCAGTCGGCTATGTGGGAGCCGGAACCGTGGAGTTTCTGCTCGCACCCGACGGTGCGTTCTTCTTCCTGGAGATGAACACGCGCCTGCAGGTCGAGCATCCGGTGACCGAGGCGGTGACCGGTCTCGATCTGGTTCGCCTCCAGTTGCTGGTCGCGCAGGGGTACCCCTTGCCCGACGACGTTGCCTCGGCCGGCCTGTCCGGTCATGCGATCGAGGCGCGCCTGTACGCCGAGGACCCGGAACGAAACTTCATTCCTGTTGCGGGTACTTTGCGACGCTTCGAGATCGATGCCGGTGAGGGTGTTCGGGTGGAGAGTGGTGTCGCCCGTGACGGCGGCGTGATCAGCGTCCACTACGACCCGATGTTGGCCAAGGTCATCGCCTGGGCTCCGACTCGGACCGAGGCGGCATCTCGTTTGGCCGACGTGCTGTCCCGGGCGCGCCTCCACGGCGTGGCGACCAATCGTGACCTGCTGGTGCGTGTCCTGCGCCACGAGGCGTTCCTTTCCGGGCGGACGGACACCGGCTTTCTGGGGCGCCACGACGGGGACGGGCTGCGCCTGCCTCGTGCCGATGCCTTCGCCGAGGGGCTCCACGCCGTAGCGGCTGCACTGGCCGGCCAGGCGGAACGACGTGCGAGGGCAACGATCGGTTCGGCACTGCCGTCGGGGTGGCGGAACAATCGCTCGCAGCTGCAGCAGGCCTCGTTCGAAGGAGCGTCCGGACGCCACGACGTCGGCTACTGCCTGGGAGGCGACGGTCGCGTCGAGCTCGACGGCAGGACACTCGATCTGACCGTGGTGGCGGCTCGTCCCGACCGCGTCGAGCTCATCGCCGAGGGTGTTCGGAGGGTTTTTCGGGTTGCCGCCTCCTGCGACGGCGTCACCGTCGACGTCGACAGCCCACTCGGCCACACCGTTCTCCGGGTTCTCGACCGCTTCCCCCGTCCCCCTGCCGATGTGCCGGCAGGATCGCTGGTGGCTCCCATGCCGGGCACGGTCGTGATTGTCGCGGTCTCGGTGGGACAGTTGGTGAGCGAAGGTGAGGTGATGGCGGTGATCGAGGCGATGAAGATGCAACATGAGATCGTCGCGCCCGTCGCAGGGCGGGTCGGGGAGGTGGCGGTCTCGGTGGGCGCAGCGGTCGATGCCGGGGCGGTGCTGGTGGTGCTCGAGCCATGAGCGAGCCCGTCCTCTACGAGGTCGTGGATGGGGTGGCATGGCTGACCATCAACCGTCCCGAGGCCCGCAACGCCCTCAACCGAGCGGTCCGCGAGGGTCTCTTCGAGGGTTTCACCCGATTTGGCGCCGATTCCTCTGCCGGCGTCCTGGTTCTGACCGGCGCCGGCGACCGGGCCTTCTCGGCCGGTGGTGATCTGAAGGAGATGGCGGAGTCGGGCCTGCAGGTGCCCCCGCCCGACTTCATCCCTTATCTCGGTCGCACGGTGCAGGTGGACAAGCCGGTGATCGCCGCGGTGAATGGCGTGGCCTACGCGGGTGGATTCCTGCTGGCGCAGATGTGCGACCTGTGCGTCGCGGCCGATCATGCCCGTTTTGCGATCACCGAGGCCCGTTGGGGTCGAGGGGCCCCCTGGGCCGGCCCGCTTCCCTGGCTCATTCCGCCGCGGGTGGCGATGGAGCTGCTGCTCACCGCCGAGCCCATTGACGCACAACGGGCGTACGGCATCGGGCTGGTCAACAAGGTCGTCCCCAAGGAGGAGCTCCGTACCGCGACGCAGGCATTGGCGACGACGATTGCCGCCAATGCGCCTCTTTCCGTTCGAGCCGGCAAGGCCATGGTCTATGCCGCCGCCGAGGCTGGTTGGCAGGCGGCCATCGACCGCGGCGAGGAGCTGTTCGAGCCGGCGTACCTGAGCGACGATGCGCAGGAGGGGCCACGGGCGTTCAGCGAAGGACGGGCCCCACGCTGGACGGGGGCCGGATGAACGGCCGGGCGGCCAAGCGGCCGCTGGTGATCGCCAACTGCTCGGGCTTCTTCGGCGATCGGTTCGCCGCGGCACGCGAGATGGTCGAGGGCGGGCCGATCGATGTGCTCACCGGCGACTATCTCGCCGAGCTGACCATGATGATCCTGTGGAAGGCACGCCGGCGCGACGCCGAGGCGGGCTTTGCCGGGACCTTCCTGGCGCAGATGGAGGAGACCCTCGGCACGTGTCTCGACCGGGGCATCAAGGTGGTGACCAATGCCGGCGGCCTCAACCCGGAAGGGCTCGCAGCCGCGTTGGGTGCGATGGCCGATCGTCTGGGACTGGCTCCCCGGATCGCCTGGGTCACGGGTGACGACCTGCTCGGTGATCTCGACTCCCTTCAGGCTCAGGGGTGTCGATTGGAGCACCTCGATACGGGCGTGGCGCTTGCCGACGCGGGTGTCGAGCCGGTCACGGCCAACGCCTACCTGGGCGGGTGGGGCATCGCCGAGGCGCTGGCCGGCGGCGCCGACGTGGTCGTGTGTCCGCGGGTGACCGATGCGTCGGTGGTGGTCGGTCCCGCCGCGTGGCATCACGGGTGGGCTCATGACGACTGGGATCGCCTGGCCGGGGCGGTGGTGGCCGGACACATCATTGAATGCGGTACCCAGGCGACGGGCGGCAACTACGCCTTCTTCGGTGAGGTCACCGATCGACGACCCTTCGGATTTCCCATCGCCGAGGTCGCCGATGACGGAAGCTGTGTCATCACCAAGCATCCGGGAACCGGTGGGCTCGTGTCGGTGGGAACGGTCACGGCGCAGATCCTCTACGAGATCGCCGGCGCCGCCTATCCCAACCCGGATGTCGTTGCCCGGTTCGACACCGTCGAGTCGGCGCAGGACGGCCCGGACCGGGTTCGGGTCTTCGGTGTCAAGGGGGAACCGGCCCCCCTGACGACCAAGGTGTGCATCAACTACATGGGTGGTCATCGCAACACGATGACCTTCGTGCTCACCGGCCTGGACATCGAGGCGAAGGCCGAGATGGTCACCGACAGCCTCTTTCGTGATCTGGGTGGACGGGAGAAATTTGCCGCGACCGACGTGCGGCTTCGCAACAGCGCGCGGCCCGACGCACCCACCAACGAGGAGGCGAGCGCCTGGCTGCAGATCACCGTGAAGGATCCCGACCCCACCAAGGTTGGCCGGGCATTCTCCAACGCCGTGGTCGAGCAACTGTTGGCCGGATATCCGGGCTGCTATCTCACCTCTCCTCCGACGGGTGCGTCGAGCTACGGGGTCTTCTGGCCGGCGCTGGTCCCTGCCGAGGCGGTCCACCAGGTGGTCGTGCACCACGACGGCCGAGTCGTCGACATCCCGCCTGCAAAGGCCGATGGCCGGCCGACAGCGGCGGTGATCGCTCATGCCGCGGGGGACTCACCCGCGGGGGACTGGCCCGAGGGTCCGACGCGGCGCGTGCCACTCGGCGTCGTCATCGGCGCCCGGTCGGGGGACAAGGGCGGCAACGCGAATGTCGGCCTGTGGGCCCGCAGCGAGGCCGGCCATCAGTGGTTGCGGGCCTACATGACCGTCGCGCGCTTCAGGGATCTGGTGCCCGAGGTCGAGGGCCTCGAAGTGCGTCGTTACGACTT
>JACOTK010000119.1 GCA_016178435.1 Actinomycetota bacterium | reverse complement strand
TCGCGGGCACGTGCCTCGGTCACCTACCCCGCTCGGTTCCTGCTTGTCGCCGCGATGAATCCCTGTCCCTGTGGCATGGGCATGTCATCGGGCGGGTGTCGGTGCAGCGACGCCGCCCGAGCGCGCTATGCACGACGTCTGTCGGGCCCGCTGCTCGATCGCATCGATCTGCGCATCGAGGTGATGCGGCCCGATCCCTCCGATCTCCTGATCGGCCCGCCGGGCGAGTCGAGTGCCGTGGTCGGCGAACGGGTGCGCGTCGCGCGGGAGCGGGCGGCCGAACGAGGTGTTTCCACGAACGCCGAGCTCGACGCCGCCGACCTCGATCGGTACGCACCCCTGAGCCCGGGGGCAAAGGGTCTGTTGGAACATGAGCTGCGAGCCGGTTCGCTGAGTGGACGAGGCCTGAACCGGGTACGCCGGGTTGCGTGCACCTTGGCCGACCTCGGCGGCAGGACCGGGCCTCTGCAGGAGGAGGATGTGTGCTTCGCCCTGCAGCTTCGTGCCGAGCCGTCCCTGGTCCGTGCGGCATGAGCGGGGTTGTGCCGCCGTCGCCTGCGTGGGTCGTGGCGCTCTCGCGGCTGCCGGCGATGGGGCCCGTGCGTCTCGGAGCCCTGTTGGGGCGATGGACTCCCGAGGAGGCGTGGGCCCAGGTTCTCGCCGGCAACCTGCACCGGGACGAGCAGGTGGTGAGCGAGGCGCGCTCACTCGGTCCCGCATTGTCGAAGCGATGGCAGGAGGCGGCGGTTCTCATCGATGTCACCGAGTTGTGGGAGGCGCATCAAGGCGCCGACATCACGGTGCTGCGGGCGGGCGATCGAGACTTTCCGAGCATCCTGGTCGGTGACCCCGATCCTCCCGCCGCGCTCTTCTGTCGTGGGGCCATCCACGCGCTCGATGCGCCGAGGGTGGCAATCGTCGGGACTCGTCGCTGTACGCATGCCGGCAGAGCGATTGCACATGAGATGGGCATGACGCTGGCAGCTGCCGGTGTGTGCGTGCTCTCGGGGTTGGCGCTGGGCGTCGATGCCGCCGCGCACGAGGGCGCGTTGGCCTCGCGTGCGACGGGTGGGGCCCCACCGGTTGGCGTTGTGGGCACCGGCCTTGATGTGGTCTATCCCCGACGGCACGAGGCGTTGTGGGAGGCAATTGCCGGCGCCGGGCTGCTCGTGAGCGAATACCCCCTGGGCACCCCGCCCGAGCCGTGGCGCTTTCCTGCTCGAAACCGCATTCTCGCTGCGCTCGCCGATGTCGTCGTTGTCGTGGAGAGTCACGCCAGAGGCGGCTCGCTCCACACGGTCGATGCGGCGCTCGAGCGGGACAAGACGGTCATGGCGGTGCCCGGTTCGGTCCGCAGCCCGGCGTCGGCGGGCACCAACGAGTTGCTGGTGATCGGATGTCCTCCGGCGCGCGACGCGGACGACGTGCTCGGCGTACTCGGGCTCGACACCATAGGGATCGGACGGCGGCCGTCCGCCTCGGGACGGGCTCCGGATGTCGAGGGGCTCGGGGCGAAGGTACTCGAAGGTCTCGGCTGGGAACCGGCGACGCTCGAACAGCTCGCGGTCCGGCTCGGCCGGCCGCCCGGGCCGTTGGCTCGGGCGCTCACTGAGCTCAAGGTCGCCGGATTGGTGACGTGTCAGGGAAGCTGGTGGGAGCGACGGTAGCGTTGCGGGGTGTCCATTCGCGAGTCATGGGACCTTGAGGGATTCACCCGCTCCCTGACAGCGGCCTCGGCCGCCACGGTCAAGGCGTATCGCCGTGACCTGATCGGGTTTGTCACCTGGGTGGAGCGCTCCTCGGTCGATGCACCCGAGCACGTCGATCGACTGGTGCTCCGGCGCTATCTCGCGTATCTGTCGACACGGGGCTACGCACGGGCGAGCATCGCACGCAAGGCTTCGTCCCTTCGTTGCTACTTCGCCTGGCTGGGTCGGGTGGGACGGATCACGATCGATCCCACGGCGAATCTGTCCGTGTCCTCGAATGGTGGGCGATTGCCCAAGGTCCTGAAGTCCGATGAGCTGCATGCGCTCCTCGACGAGCCTCCTGCAGCGATCGATCACGACGACGACGCGATTCGCCACCGCGACGATGCCATCCTGGAGTTGCTCTACGGCAGCGGGGTGCGAGTCGCTGAGCTCTGTGGTATCAGGCCCGGTGACCTCGACCTCGTTCAGGGAGTGGTCACGGTCTGGGGCAAGGGCTCCAGGCAACGGCAGATCCCCATGAGCGCGCCGGCGGTCAAGGCGGTGACGGCATGGTTGGAGCGCGGTCGGTCGGCGATGGTGACGGAGCTGTCCCCTCACGACGCCGTGTTCCTGAATCGGCGGGGCAGGCGACTCGACCCCCGCGACGTCCGGCGGGTGATCGACCGGCGCTCGACTGCTCCGACGCACCCCCATGCACTGCGGCACACCTTCGCGACTCATTTGTTGGACGGAGGAGCCGACTTGAGAGTTGTGCAGGAATTGTTGGGACATCGGGATCTGGCGACGACACAGCGCTACACCCACGTGAGCAGGGAGAGGATGCGCTCGGTCTACGAGGCCTCCCATCCGCGGGCCGGCGTCCTGCGTGAAGGTGACGGCGACGACGATGGAATCTGACGACGTCACCGAGGTCGAACGTCTGTGGGTCGACTACAAGGCGACCGGCTCGGGTGAGCTGCGGGATCAGCTGATCCTGCACTACTCCCCGCTGGTGAAGTACGTGGCGGGGCGGGTAGCGGTCGGGCTGCCGCAGAACATCGAGCAGGCGGACCTCTTCAGCTACGGCGTGTTCGGTTTGATCGACGCCATCACGAAGTTCGATCTCGGACGCGGCTACAAGTTCGAGACCTACGCGATCGCCCGCATCAAGGGCGCGATTCTCGATGAGCTGCGCTCGACCGACTGGGTTCCCCGCTCGGTGCGGGCGAAGGCCCGATCCGTCGAACGGGCCTACGCCAAACTTGAGGCCGATCTGCATCGCGGCCCCACCGATGCCGAGCTGGCCGAGGCCCTGGGTCTGAACGAGGACCAGTTCGCCGCCTTGTTGAATCAGATCTTCTTCGTCGGCCTCGTGGCCCTTGACGAGATCGTCTACGTGGGCGTCGAGCGCAATGAGCCCGTGACGCTCGGGGACTCCCTGCCCGACAACGGACACGGGCCGATGGCCGTCTTCGAGATCGAGGAGACGCGCCAAGCGTTGGCGGACGCCATCGCGCACCTTCCCGAGCGCGAGAAGGTCGTTCTGACGCTCTACTACTACGAGGGGCTCACGCTTGCCGAGATCGGTCAGGTGCTGGGGGTGACGGAGAGTCGGATCTGTCAGATCCACACGAAGGCCGTGCTGCACCTTCGGGGCAAGTTGCTGGCCCGTGAGCTTGCTTGAAGCTCGTCATGCCACATGATAACGTGACATTTCACGATATTTCGTAATTCCCGACCCACTTCTCCCTGTTCGACGCCTCGTTCGCGGGAAGTGTCATGCGTTCATGCAAGTCCGGAGCGGCGTGCCTGCTTCAGCTCCTCCTCACGTCGCTGCTGCTCACCGGTCTCATCGCAGCCCTGTTGCCTGTACCCGGTCAGGCGGAGACCCCGGTACCGTACCGAGCCCCGGTGGATGCCGAGGTCATCGACGCATTTCGACCCCCCATGGGGCCCTACGGACCAGGGAACCGGGGCATCGACTACGCGACGACACCCGGTGAGGAGGTTTACGCCGCGGGCGGGGGCGAGGTGACCTTCTCCGCAAGGATCGGTCCCGCCTGGCACGTCGTGATCCTGCACGCCGACGGCATTCGGACCAGCTACTCGTTCCTGACGTCGGTCACCAGACGCCGTGGCGATCGAGTCGGCCAGGGCGACCTTGTCGGAACGGCCGGCGGGCAATTTCACTTCGGAGCCCGTGCCGGCGATGAGTACATCGACCCCTCGGCTCTGCTGACCCGAGACGTGATGCCCGAGGTCGCACTCATTCCGATCGAGCAGCGGGGGCCCCAGAGCGAGGCGAGGGAACGACGGGGCCTTCTCGGGCAACTGGGAGGAGCGCTGCTCGGCGGACTCTCGGCGGCGGCGGGGGTGACCGATCGAACGATGACCTGGCTGCAGAGAGCGACGACGGACGCGGCACGGGGTGCGTGGACCTTGACCGAGTGGGTCGCTGCGATCGGGTGGGACTATGCCTACGGGCAGCTCATGCAGGTGGGCATCCAACTGCAGATCGCGTACCTCTACCTCACGCAGTTCTCCCCGGCGGGAATGGCGCTGTACCTCGTCGAGCAGGCGAGGCGGGCATGGCGGTTTCAGGAAGGTCAGCGGAACTGCACGCCGTCGGACCGGTCGGTTCCCCCGCCGGCTCGGACGCGTCGGATCATGGTGATGGTCAACGGTCTCGACTCGAACGGCGGGGAGGGCAGGCTCCTGGGGCTTCGGCCGACCGCCTTGGGATATGCCGACGCCGACATCATCGAGTTCTCGTACCGTGGCGGCCGCACCGGCGATGTCGGGGCGGCCTCGGGCACGACGGTGAACGACTACAGCCCCTCGGACACCCATGGCGACCTCCGTGATCAGGCCCGCCAACTTCGGGATCTGCTCATGGAGGTCCGAGTGGCCAACCCCGGGGTGGCGGTGGACATCGTGGCCCACTCCCAGGGTGGACTCGTCGCCCGACTGGCCATGGGAAACGACGGCGATCGTTTCGATGCGAGGCTTCCCGAGGTGACCAACCTCGTCATGCTGGGCACGCCGAACCACGGCAGCGACGCGGCAACGGCGAACGCTCTGCTGGGCACGACGGTGAGTGGCGACATCGTCCGGGATGCCGTGGACGTGTTGCCGGGAGTTCCCGAGTTGGACGCGACCTCGCTTGGGCAACTTGCCGAGGGCTCGGCGCTCATGCGTGAGCTCGACGATCAGCCGTTGCCGGCCGGCACCCGGGTGACGTCGATCGCGGCCGAGGGCGATCTCGCCGTCGCCTCCCTGAACAGCTCACTCGAGGGCGCAACGAACGTTCTGGTTCCAATTCGTGGGCCCCGCGCCCACACCGAGATGCTGAGCTCGCCGGAGGCACATCGCGAGGTGGCGTTGGCATTGGCGGGGATGGGGCCCACCTGTCGCCGGGTGTCCGCCGGCATCCTGCTCGGCGAAGCGGTCTCCTGGGGGACCGACAGCTTCGGGGTGCTCGCCGGTGCGGCGGCGATCTACGCCGACCATCAGCTGGGCATGCCCCCCGTGCAGCCCCCCGATCTCTCGGATGCACTCGGCGTCGTGTTGAAGGCCCGGCGTCGCTGACCCATCTCCGGCAGGGCGTCCATCCCGGATCGCACCCGAGTCGTTCGATGCAGGACGCCCCCTCGATCCCCGGGCCCGACATATCCGGATCCGTGGCTATACTCGCCGTTGGCTCGATCGACCGATCGGGGCACACGTTTAGGCAAGTTGCCGGCATCAACCCGCGGTCGCCCTTGGGCGCAGGTGCCGGTTCACGAGAAACCGTCGGGAGAGGAGCAACCGCCATGGCACCTGTGGTGACGATGAAACAACTCCTGGACGCCGGAGTGCACTTCGGCCACCAGACCCGTCGTTGGAATCCCAAGATGAAGCGATTCATCCACGGTGAACGCAACGACATCTACATCATCGATCTTCAACAGACGTTGGCCCGTATCGAGACTGCCTACGTCTTCGTCCGTGATCTGGTTGCCGATGGCGGCACGATCATGTTCATCGGCACCAAGAAGCAGGCCCAGGACCCGATCGCCACCGCTGCTGCCGGATGTGGGATGCCCTACATCAACGAGCGCTGGCTCGGCGGCCTGCTCACCAACTTCACCACCATCAGTGGCCGTGTCAAGAAGATGCAGGACTATCAGCGCATGCGTGCGCTGGGTGACTTCGAGGCCATGCCCAAGAAGGAAGCGCTCATGAAGACCCGTGAGCTCGACAAGTTGGAGCGCAACCTGGGTGGGATCCGAGACATGACCAAAGCGCCTCAGGCGGTGTTCATCCTCGACACCAACAAGGAGCACATCGCGGTCACCGAGGCGAACAAGCTCAAGATCCCCGTCGTTGCGGTGGTCGACACCAACTGCGATCCCGATCTGATCGATTTCGTCATACCGGGTAACGACGATGCCATCCGGTCCAGCCGGCTGATGTGCCGCATCATCTTCGATGCCGTCCAGGAGGGTCGATTCATCGCCGAACGTCGTGGCATCGCCCGTCCGGCGCCGGCACCGACCCCCGAGGAGGAGGCGGAGCGGATGCGTCAACAGGCTGCCGCCCGCGACGAGGCCGCCGGTCAGGCTGCTGCCAGGGAAGCCCGCGTTGCTGCCGCCGTGGCCGAGGCGTCGACCGCCACCGTGACCACGGCCGGCCCTTCCGATGTTGAGCCCGCGGCAGAGTCAACCCCTGTCGTCATCGGCACCGAGGAGTAGACCCATGGCTGATTTCAGCGCCAAGGACATTCAGCGTCTTCGTCAATCGAGTGGGGCGGGCATGATGGATGCGAAGAAGGCACTCATCGCCACCGACGGCGATTTCGACGCCGCTGCGAAGTGGCTCATGGAAAAGGGCCTGGCCAAGTCCGTCGAGCGGTCCGATCGTGACAGTTCACAAGGTGCGGTTGCGCTTGGGGCAAGCGGCGGCGCCAGGTCGATGGTCTCGCTCCGCTGCGAGACCGACTTCGTCGCCAAGAGCGCGGACTTCGTGAACCTGGTCCAGGTCATCGCGGATGCCGTTGCCGCCGAGGGCCCAGCAGCGGCCGAGCGGTTCAACGCCCAGGTCGATGAGTTCAGGGTGTCCCTGAAGGAGAACATCACCGTCGGCGACGTCGTCCACTTCGAGGCCGCCGACGGTCACCTGCTCGACAGCTACCTCCACATCCAGAATGAGCGTGGCGTGAACGGCGTGCTCGTCGAGGTTGCCGCCGGCACCCAGGAGCTCGCACACGATCTGGCGGTTCACATCGCCTTCAGTCGTCCGGGCACGATGACCCGTGACGAGATTCCCGAGGCCGAGATCGCCGAACAGCGCGAGGTGTTCGCGATGCAGACCCGCAACGAGGGAAAGCCGGAGGGGGCCATCGCGAAGATCGTGGAGGGCAAGCTCGGCGGTTATTTCAAGCGGGTTCCCGGCGGTGCGCTCCTCGACCAGCCGTTCGTCAAGGATGACAAGCAGAGCGTTGCCAAGGCAATAGGCGCAGCGACGATCGTCCGCTTTGCGCAAGTGGAAATCGGGGGCTAGTGGTCTGTCGCCGAAATGATACGCCGGGTCTCGCCGGCCCTCGACGCCGCTGGTCGGCGTCCTCCTCCTCACCGCAGCTACGGCTGCGCCTTCGTCGTCGATCCTTGCCAGTGACTCCGATGACTCGCCGATCCCACGCCGCCATTTCGGCGACAGACCACTAGATGCGCCGAAGACTGCTTCTGGGGGCGGTGGGAACGACGGTTGTGCTCATCGCCGTCTTCTGGATTCCTGCCATGGCGGCGTTCAGGACCACGTCCATTGATGCCCAGGCACTCGAGCTCGAACGTGAGGTGACCGGCACGGCGATCAAAGCC
>JACOTK010000118.1 GCA_016178435.1 Actinomycetota bacterium | reverse complement strand
GGCGAGCCAATCGGCGGTCGAACGTGCATCGCTGCCGGCGTGTGCCCAGGCACGGGTGCGATCCACCTGGGCCAGGGCCAGGGTCTTTCCCGCACCCGCGAGGCGTTCGAGTCGGGCAAAGGCCTCCACGTACTGCTTGGCAAGCTCACCGTCACAGGTCCCCGGCTCGAAGGCGCCCACGAGCGCATGCAACTGCTCGCCCAGCTCCCGCACCGCCGTGATTCCCATGACCCCATTCTCCCAGGAGGGTATGACAATGAAATGACATGAGGAGGATTGGGTCGAGCCTCATCACTGCCGCCGGATGTTTCGCCGACATCAGTTTCGACGACCCCACCCACCCCCACCCACCGACACGGGAAGGCCCAACGTGGGTCATCGCGGAGCACCCTCAATCCTTGAGGAACCCACCGTCCCGGCTTGAGTAGGCTGCCCGCGTGGAGATCGTGATTCTGCTCATTGCCCTGTCAATCGTTGTGCTTGTCATGGCAGGTGCCTTTGTGGTCCGACGCTCTCGGCGTGGGCGCTCCGACGAGGAGGTCCTCAATCTCGACACGCCCCCTCCGGCAAACGGCACGGGGGGCCTTCGCCCCTTGCCCGTCGATGATTTCGAGATGAACGAGCCTTCATCCGGGGTTGCCCTCGCGCCCGAGCCGGAGCTCATCCCCGACATCGAGACGGTCGCCGAGATCGAGGATGCCCTTGCCCAGGTCACCATCGAGGACGAGTTGGCAGAGATTGCCGCGCCGAGGTTCCGAGACCGCCTCGGCAAGGCCAGGGGGCTGCTGTCGGGCTACGTGGTCTCGATGCTCTCGCGCTCGAAGATCGATCCCGAGACCTGGGTTGAGCTCGAGGAGGCGCTGATCAGAGCGGATGTGGGCGCAACCCTGACCGCCTCGCTCATCGAGGAGCTGCGCGATCAGGTCACAGCGCTCGGGCTGACCGAGTCCGCTGATCTCATCGAACGGCTCAAGGCCGACATCAAGGCTCGCCTGTTCGTCGACGACCGTTCCCTGCACCTTGCGGACGTAGGTCCCAGTGTATGGCTGTTCGTCGGCGTGAACGGCGTCGGCAAGACGACCACCATCGGCAAGCTCGCGTCGCGTGAGCATGCCGATGGGCGTTCGGTGCTCCTGGCCGCCGGCGACACCTTCCGGGCTGCGGCGGTCGAGCAGTTGGGCATGTGGGCCGCGCGCGCCGGTGTCGATGTGGTGCGCGGCGGCGAGGGGAGTGACCCCAGTGCGGTGATCTTCGACGCGATCCAACGGGCTGCCGCCCGGGGCGTGGACCTGGTCATGGCCGACACCGCCGGGCGTCTGCACACCAAGGTCAACCTGATGGAAGAGCTGAAGAAGGTCCGCAGGGTGGCGGAAAAGCCCCCGGGGAATGTGACCGAGGTGCTCCTCGTGCTCGACGCCACGACGGGCCAGAACGGCCTCACCCAGGCTCGGGAGTTCGCCGAGGCGGTCGAGGTCACGGGGGTGGTGTTGACCAAGCTCGACGGGTCGGCCAAGGGTGGCATTGTGTTGGCCATCCAGTCTGAGCTAGGCATACCGGTGAAGTTGGTTGGCTTGGGAGAAGCAGCCGCCGATCTGGTGGCATTCGACCCCGATGAGTTTGTGGAGGCGCTGTTCTCATGATTTGGCTACTCACCCGTCCACTGGTTCTGACCGTCAAGCTGCTCTTCGGCACGACCAAGCTGACCACCAAGGCCACGTCCGGTTCATTCAAGTTGGGTTTCCGGGCGGGGCGCCTCATGGGCTTTCGCCGTTTGACGATGCTGGCCATCGGTCTCGGCATCGGCATGCTGGTGGCGCCCCGCACCGGGGCGCAGAACCGAGCAGCACTGCGTCGTTGGTACGACGACCTGATCGGCACGCCCACGACCACGACGCCTCTGCTCCAGACGAGTATGACCAATGCGGGACCGGAACAGCTTCGCGCCGTGTGATCCTGTATTCCGATGGGTTGTCGACCCATTAGGCTGAACACCCCATGTTTGATTCACTGTCCGATCGATTCGAAGGCATTTTCACCAAGCTGCGTGGTCGTGGCCGTCTCGGTGAAGCCGAGATCGACGAGGTCCTTGCCGAGATTCGCCTTGCGCTGCTCGAGGCCGACGTCAACCTTGCGGTCGTCAAGGAGTTGCTGGCCCGCATCAAGGCCCGCTGCCTCGCCGCCGATCTCTCGAAGAGCCTCACGCCTGACCAGCAGGTCATCAAGATCGTCCATGATGAGCTCGTCACCATCCTCGGCGGCGAGACGCTTCGCATCACCTATGCCTCTCGTCCTCCCACGGTCGTGCTCATGGCGGGTCTTCAAGGTGCGGGAAAGACCACCGCCACCGCCAAGCTCGCCCGCTGGTTCAAGCAACAGGGCCGCAACCCGATCCTGGTTGGGGCCGACCTCCAGCGGCCGGCGGCGGTCGAGCAGCTCCGTGTCCTCGGTGGGCAGGTGGGCGTACCGGTGTTCAGCGAGGCCTCCGACCCGGTTTCGGTGGCCCGTGCGGGTATCGAGGCGGCTCGTGATCGGGGCCGCGACGTGTGCATCATCGACACGGCCGGCCGGCTCGCCGTCGACGCCGAGATGATGGACCAGGTGCGGCAGGTGTCAGCGGCGGTCCAACCCGACTACACCTTCCTGGTCATCGATGCGATGACCGGCCAGGATGCCGTGGGTGTCGCCGAGGCGTTCCACGCCACCTTGGCGCTCGACGGGGTCATCTTGTCCAAGCTCGACGGCGATGCCCGTGGCGGAGCGGCGCTCTCGGTCAAGGAGGTGATCGGGCGACCGATCGCCTTTGCATCCACCGGCGAGAAGATCGCCGACTTCGATCAGTTCCATCCGAACCGCATGGCCGACCGCATTCTCGGCATGGGCGACGTGCTCACGCTCATCGAAAAGGTCGAACAGACCTACGATGCCGAGTCGGCGGCACGTGCCGAACAGGCCATGTTGGAGGGTCACTTCACCCTCGACGATTTCCTCGACCAGCTTCAACAAATTCGCAAGATGGGGCCTTTGCAGAACATCATCGGTATGATGCCTGGCATCCCAAAGGAGTTGAAGAACGCCGAGGTAGGCGAGAATGAAATCGGAAGAGTCGAGGCGATCATCCGCTCGATGACAGCCGAGGAACGAAGCAAACCCGATCTCATCTCCGGTTCACGCCGAACTCGTATTGCGAACGGCAGCGGCACCTCGACCACCGAGGTGAACCAGTTGCTCAAGCAGTTCAAGGAAATGGCCAAGATGATGAAGCGTTTCGGCGGCGCAGGGAAGACGAAGAGCACGAAGAACAACAAGAAGGGCAAGCGGCGCATGCCGTCCCTGCCCGGGATGCCGAATTTGAACGAACTGCCCAATTTCAACGATTTGAACTAACGAGGAGACCACCACGTGGCCGTCAAGCTCCGCCTCATGAGGATGGGGAAGAAGAAGAAGCCCACCTACCGACTGGTTGCCGCAGATGCTCGCGCTCCTCGCAACGGGAGCTTTCTCGAGATCATCGGCACCTACGAGCCGCTGCAGGACCCTTCGCGGGTGATGATCGACAACGACAAGGCCATCGCCTGGCTCAACAAGGGCGCGCAGCCCACCGATCGGGTGCAGTTGCTGTTGAAGGAGTCCGGAGCGTGGGAGCAGTTCATGGCCGGGAAGGCCAAGTGAACGAGTTCACCGACTCCGACGACGAGGTCGGGTCCGACCCGAACCGCGTTGCGGCTGCCACGGCCCGCGACGTGCTCGAGTATGTCGTGCGCAGCCTCGTCGACGACCCCGATTCGGTCGCGGTCGACGTCGCCGACAACGGTCGGCGTGTCGGCCTCAACGTTCGAGTCGGGCACGGCGACATGGGTCGCGTCATCGGCAAACGAGGTCGTGTGGCAAATTCGATCCGTACCGTGGTGCGCGCTGCAGCGGTCCGTGACGACGCGGAGGTTGACGTCGAGTTCGTCGACTGACCTGCTGGAAGTGGGCCGTATCGATCGGCCCCACGGGATTCGCGGCGAGGTGATCGTCACGTTGACCACCGATCGTCACGAACGCGTTGCGCCCGGTTCGACGCTGACCACGCCTGAGGGCCGATGCCTTTCGGTCATCGCAGCGCGTCCGCTTCGACACCGGTTCATCGTTCGTTTCGCAGGCGTCGACAGCCGCGAGGACGCTGACGTGCTGCACGGATCGATGCTCCTGGCCGCGCCCATCGACGACGACGAGGTGATGTGGGCCCACGAGCTGATCGGCGCCGAGGTGTTCGGCGTCGACGGCACCCGTCACGGCACCGTCGATGGGCTCGAGATCAATCCTGCGAGTGATCTGCTGACCCTCGACAACGGCAGCCTTGTGCCGCTCTGCTTTGTCGTGTCCTTCGAGGACGGCCGAGTGGTCATCGACCCGCCGGCCGGTCTCTTCGAGCTGGATTGATCATGACGCTTCGTGTGGCCGTCCTGACGATCTTTCCGGACATGGTCGACTCGTTCGCCGGAGCCTCACTCCTGGGCAAGGCGCAGTCGAGCGGCCTGCTCGATCTTCGGGTGCACGACCTTCGGGCCACGGCCACCGATGTGCACCGATCGGTCGACGATGCCCCCTACGGCGGGGGAGCGGGCATGGTGCTGATGGCCGAGCCCATCTTTGCCGCGGTGGAGCTTTTCCAGCCGCCCCGGCCGTTGTTCCTTCTCGGTCCCGCCGGTCGTCCCTTTGACCAGGCACTTGCCCGTGAGCTGGCGGAGGGTCCCGGGTTCTCGATGCTCTGCGGTCGCTACGAGGGTGTCGACGAGCGTGTGCGTGCGCATCTGGTCGATGACGAGCTCTCGATTGGTGACTACGTGCTCGGCGGGGGTGAGGTCGCAGCGATGGTCATTCTCGAGGCGGTGGGACGCCTCGTGCCCGGGGTGATGGGCAATGCGGACTCGGCATCCGAGGAGAGCTTCAGCGACGGACTGCTCGAGTACCCGCAGTACACGAGGCCCGCCGAGCTGGATGGGATGGTGGTTCCCGACG
>JACOTK010000300.1 GCA_016178435.1 Actinomycetota bacterium | reverse complement strand
GACGCAGCAAACGATCTGATCACCGAAGTTGGCATCCCCGCGACGGCCATTGACCTGATCGAGGGTCCGAGGATCGTACAGATCGCCTTTTGTGAATGCATTCGCCGTGCGGGCGAGGCCGTATCCCGCATTGACGCCCTGACGCCCGGCCGGCTCAATGAGACCTTTCCCGGAGTCCCATGGCGAGACATCGAGGCAACGCGCAACATGGTCACCCATCACGACTGGAGCATTGACTACGAGATCTTGTACTCCGTTGCCACCACACACCTTGTCGCGGTGACGGCGCCCGTTGCCGCTCATCTTGGGGCCGTCGACCCCTATCGACCACAGGAATGATGCCGCTGCCAGGGCCAGACCCGCGCTTGAGGAGGGCGAGGTAGCGGCGCTGCTCCAAAGGCTGCGGCTCTCGGCCATTCCGGCGCCTTCAATCGTCCGACCGAGCTCAGTGCGACAGATCGACGGCTCGGGTTGCACCCCCAACGACGCAGCCGTCCCAGATGGTGCGTCCATCGCCCTTGGCCCAGAGCGGCTTCGCCGTCACCATGGTGAGCGCCGGCTCGGCGGCGATCACCGTCTGCCAGGTTCCGACATCGGACAGCCGATCGAAGATCTCAGCGGCGTGGTCGCAGAGGACCCGGACAAGGGTCGGATCGAACGGTGAGCCGCTGCGCCGCTCAGCGAGCGCTCGGGCGGCGGCCGTTCCGCCGGTGCGGTAGGCCACCTCGACGTACTCCGCCGGCTGCACGATCCGCGATCCCACGGGGGCGTCATCACCGGCGACCTGGTACCGAGGCTCCGGCTGGGATCGACCGCACTCAGTAGTTCACGTTCTGAGAATCCTCAGTTAAACAGTGAGGATTCTTGCATGATGAGGTATAGTGCGGGTCATGGTCATAACGACGCAGGCCGGCGAGCGGGTAGCGCAAGCGATTCGCGCTGTTCTGCCGGCGGGAGCGGCGGTCGGCCTCGCCGGTCTCGACGACGATCTGATCAGGGTCGACGTAGTTGGCGGGCGCTTCACAGCCCGGTGGATCGGTGAGGGTTGGTTGCGTGACGCGCGAGATGCCCTCGCCGATGCAGGGAGGAAGCCTGAGGTTCTCGTGGCGCGGCGAATGTCGCCGGGCGCGCGTTCGGCGGCGGCTGACGCCCGAGTGGGTTGGATCGACGAATCAGGGGCGGCCGAGATCGCGTTGCCCGGTCTGATCATCTCGCGGACCGGTCGCAAGGATCCGAAGGTCAATCGGTCGGCCCGCTGGACCCCGTCGGTCATCGGCACCGCCGAGGCGCTCATGCTCGGGACCCGGCCGACGGTGGCCGAGGTCGAAGAGCGCACAGGCCTGTCGGCGGGTTCGGCCTCGAATGCCCTCGCCACGCTGACCGCGCTCGGGCTCCTCCGGTCCGACGCAGCCAGGGGGAGAGGGTCGGCTCGCGAGGTGACAGACCGGGGTCTCCTTCTCGACGCCTACGCCGACGCGGCCATCGCACGGACGTCGGCGCTGTCGCTTCGCGTCGGCACCGCCGGCCGGGACCTCATCGACGAGCTCACGAGCCTCGGCCAGGGATGGGATGCCGATGGCATGGCTTGGGCCGCCACGGGGGCGGCAGCCGCGTCGGTGCTCGGCCCCTACCTCTCCGAGGTCACCGGGCTCGATGTCTTTGTCGACGCTCCGACCCCAGCGACCCTGGATGCGCTTGCCGAACGGTCCGGCCTGCGGGCGATAGAGGGTGGTCGCGTTCTGCTGCGCCCGTTCCCGACGCCGGTTACCCGGCGTCTCTGCGGGACGGAGTCGGGCCTGCGGCTGGCGCCGTGGCCGAGGGTGTATGCCGATCTCCGAGTCACGGGCGTCAGGGGCGAAGAGGCCGCAGAGCATCTCCGGGAGGTCGTGGAACGTGGCTGAAGCCGAACGATCGAGGGCGGCGCGGGCAGCCTCCGAGCGAGCGCTCGTTCGGGTCGTGCACCATTACGGTGCGCGCCCCGAGTTCGTCGTGCTCGGTGGACTCGTCCCCGAGCTGCTCTGCGCCGGCAGCGGCCGGCGACACGCGGGTACCACCGATGTCGACGTCCAGGTCGACCTCGAGATTGCCTGTGGCTCAGTCAACACTGCTCGCCTCGAGAACGCGCTCCGCAACGCAGAGTTCGAGCCCGACACGGACCGGGTCTGGCGCTGGGTCGCCGACGGCACCGATGTGAAGACGGTCGTGAAGTTTGAGCTCCTCGCCGACCTCGACACCGAGCCGGACCAGGCCACGGTGCGCTTCGACGCGTGTGACCACCTTGGCGCGGTCAACCTCCGTGGAACTGGCTTCGCCTCACGGGACCAGGTAATCCAGCAGTTGACCGCGAAGATCGGCGGTGACCTGCTCACTGTCGAGGTGAACGTCAGCGGTCTTGCCGGGTTCCTCCTCGCCAAGTCGGTGGCGGCTCGCAGCCGACGGCTCCCCAAGGACTGGTACGACATCGCCTTCGTGCTACTCCACAACGATCTCGGAGGCGCCGCACCTGCGGCGGACGCAGTCCGAGCCCGGTTCGAACCCGACCTCGTCGGAGGAGTCCGCACGGCACTCGACGACCTCCTGGCCAACTTCACCAACCCGGGTGATCAGGGTCCCGTTGCCTATGCCGAGCAGATGCTGACCGACCACCCGGAGCTCGACGCTGCCACGGTCACCGCCGACGCGGTGCTCGCCGTCGAGGCATTCCACCGCCGCTTGTTCGATCCAGCCTGAGCCGTGGACGCGCGCGGCCATCTCGTAAGCAAACACATCGTGCTCATTGGTAGAAGCCGAGCTCGTCAGAGTTCCACATCTCCAGTCGTTGCACTGGCAGGCGTTGTCGCCTCTTTTGCCCACCGGAGCAGTGACCGATCTTCCCGTGCTCGGCGCGGCCCGAGCGGCGAAGGCCGACGTGTTGGTGACGGCCAACACCGGTGACTTTGGCCCACTGATGGCCCATGGCCTCGTCGATGGGCCCGTGGTGTTGACGCCACGGGCGTTTGTGGAGCGAGGCCCTCGCCCTGCATGAGAGAACGAGTCGAGAACGAGTCGAGAACGAGTCGAGAACGAGTCGAGAACGACAGCGGCCGCTCAGGCGAGCGTGGCGAGCGTGGGCTGTCTGCCCGCCGGCGGCTCGTGGCCTGCTTCGAGCGCTCGGGCGAGCTCGGTGGGATCACCCGTGAGGGTGAGGGTTTGTTCCTTGGCGCCGCAGGCGAGTTGCAGCAGCGCCCTGTCGATCTTGATCGCATCCGAGAGCCGGGGGAG
>JACOTK010000299.1 GCA_016178435.1 Actinomycetota bacterium | reverse complement strand
GCGGCGATCAACAAGATGGCGCCCTGCATCGCCGCAAGGCACGACAGGATGAGATTGAGCAGGATGAAGGGGTACTTGTCGAAGCCGACATTGCGGTTGCCGAGCATCCAGCCCGCAAGGAACATCATGGCCCCGATCACGAAGCCCCACGAGCCCATGCCGTTGCGCAGGCGATCGGCCGCCCGCTCACCAAAGGTCAGGTCGCCGCCGCTTCGCACCGCCGGGTGGTGGTGCCAGGCGGACGGGCGAATGTGCAGCTTCGACTTCAGGGTCATGATGAGCGCTCGTTTCTCTCGGGTGCCGACGAGCCCTCATCATTGCCGCCCGCTCGGCGAAACGGCACGCATGGCCCCCGTCAGCCAACCTCTCGTCCGCTGAAGGCGACCCGGTTGCGGTGACCGGATCACCCCCCTCTCCCGTTGCGTCCATCGTCGCCGACGAGTAACAACGCTGAACACCGGCGAACAACCCACCGGTAGACCTGTCCGCCGTGGCAGTTCCGAGATCGCCGAGCCCGGCCTCTACAGGCCCAGCTTCCGGAGGATCCAGCGGCGCCGCAGCATGTCCATGAAGCCGTTGCCGTTCAGGTCGGCCTCGACGGTGAGGGAGCGGTTCTCGGCCGACCCGGCAAATTCCCTGCCGCCCACCCTGGCCCTGAGGGTGTCGCGAGGGGTTCCCGCCTGGCGCAACCAGGTGAGGTGGTAGTCACTCGCGGACACCGAGGACGGCAGCTCGTACTGGAAGAACAACTGCTCGGTGCCGCCGGGGTCGACGACGATCGGTGAGGAGAACACCTGGTAGGGGCCGTCGGGGGCGACGCCCTCGTCCAGCTGCGCTCCCCCGCCGGTGGTCAACAGCTTGGCGCCCTTCGGCACGTAGATGCGCAGGTAGCCGTTGTAGAGCGGGTTGATCCGGGTCGCGGTTCCCTCGTTGCGCAACTCGATCGCCAGCTCCGACCACATCACCCCGTCGCGGTCGCGGTGCACCTCGTAGTTGATGTCACGTTCGAGCTCGGCATTGGCCTTGCTCGCGGAGAGGTTCGCGTCGACCACCATGAGGAAGTCACCGCTGGGCTTCGGCAGGGCTCCCGACCAGGCGGTGCCGGCCAGCAACTCCTGGCGCTTCGGGTCGGCGAACCACAGTTGCACGTCACCGGCGCCCACCGAGGCGTCGAGCACGTCGGCGACCGCCGGAAGCTGCTCGGGCGCCAGCTGGAAGAGCCGGTGAAAGACCTCCTTGGAGAGCTCGATGAGGAACTTCTTGCGAGGCTCGTCCAGGGGGCGCTTGAGCTCGACCTCGTAGAGCACGCGCTGGTCGAAGCCCTCCTCCACGATGGGCTCGTCGTAGCCCGGCACCTGGATCGAGCCGAACACGCCGACCAGCTTGGCCATCACGTGCTCAGTGATGGCGAGCACGGCATCGACGTCACCGCCGCCCTGACGCCTGAACATCTCCCTGGCCTTGGCGGCGCTCGTGGGGAAGTCGGGCCACCAGTTGACGTTCGAGAGACCCCACCAGCGGGGTAGGAACTCGGCGAGAACCGGCGGGGGCTCCATGGGCGGATCGGGCGGCGGCAGGCCCTCGAACGAGTCGTAGTTCTCGAGGTGCACGGCGCCCTTCGAGAAGCTCAGCACGCCGAAGGAGCCGATGAAGCCGCCGGTGGGGCGCAGCTCGAGCGAGTCCTGGGCGAGGAGCAGGATGCGAGCCTCCGCATCGCTGTTGGTGAGCTGCGCCAACAGATCGAGGCCCCGTCGACTGCCCTCGAGCTGGGCCCCCGTATCGGCAACGAGGTCACGAACCTCCCTTGCGGGGCCCGACAGCAGGGGAATCGCCGCACCGGCCGGCCCTTTCAGGTCGGCCTCGGCAGCGCTGAGGTGCGACCTGGCCTTCACCAGCGCAGCCTGGGTGTCGATCGATGCCTGATGGAGCGGGGCCAGGTCGCGTCCCTCGACGCCCACCCGCCCCGAGGTCGTGGGAAAGTCGGCGACCGCGTCGACCAGCACACGACTGGCCTCGACACCCTGGCGCCCGGCATCGGTGGCGTCGTCCATGGCCTTGACCGGGCTGCCCAACAACGGCACGGGGGCGAGGAGGCCGAGTGGAAAGCGGTGCACGGCGCTGCGGGCGGCCCGCAGGTGGGACTCGACCTTCGCCAGACGATCGGCGGTGACCTTGTCGTCGCGGGCGAGAATCGAGTCCCGAACGAGGAACAGCTCGTCGCGAGCGCCGAGAAGCTCACGACGGGAGTCTCGCACGGACCCCGCCATGAGCACCCCCACCAACCCGAGCAGCACCGTGGCGACCACGATCCGCGGGCCGGTCAGATAACGCCGTATCATGGCGGTGCGATTCGCGCTCTTGCGATTCGCGCTCTTTCGATTCGCGCTCTTTCGACGTGGCCCAGCGGTCATGGTTTCACAGTCTCGCATGCCGGGGCCGGGACAGGCAGGAGAATACTTCTTTGTCACATGCTGTTCTTTTCGGTGGGTCCGGATTCATCGGGACCCACCTCGCCCGACGGCTCGCCACAGACCGGGGC
>JACOTK010000298.1 GCA_016178435.1 Actinomycetota bacterium | reverse complement strand
GCCCAGATGGGCGTGCCGATCGACGTTGCGATGTCGATGCCCGCATGCAGGCGGCCCCAACGAGAACCGTACTCCGAGGTCACCGAGCCACGGGTGGGCCAGATGCAGCCCCCCCGACCGGCGCCCATGTCGGGGGAAACGCCCTGTCGTGAGGCCCGGGAAAGGATCGCGGAGAGCTGGGCCTCGGCCTTGGCGGCGGCATCGATCTCGGCAAGGACCTCGGACTTGCGCTGCTCGACCTGCTTGTCGAGGCGAAGCTTCTCGGCCCGTGCGGCCTTGAGGTCGTTCAGGCGATTCTGGGTCTCATGGCGCCGAGCTGCCGCGACGGCTGCCACGGCTGTGGACTGTTCCTGCAGAACCTCGAGATCATCCTGGGCCTTGGCGAGTTGGTCGATCAGATCCTGATCGGTGGCCGCAACCTGAGCGAGCAGGGCCTCCTTGCGGGCAACCACCGCTATGTCATCGGAGGTGGTGACCGCATCGCCGCCGCCGTTGGGACGAATGAACGAATTGACGGCCCGATCGACCAATGCACCGGTGATCGAGACGATACGTGCCTGGGTGACGCTCAACTGTTGTTGAACGGCCGCCAGCTCGGCATCGGCGGCTTCCGCCGCCTGGCGAGCCGCCTGTGCCTGCGCTGACTGGGCGGCAACCTGGCTGTTGAGGGCAGCGATCGCCCGTTCCAGTTGGGCGTCCGAAGCCTTCAGGACATCGAGCTCCTTCGCCAGCTTTGCCCTCTTGTTGCGAGCCTGGTCACGTGCCGCTCGTGGATCTTTGCCCCCCGCAGCGCCCACCGGCGAGACCATGACGGCCAGGAGTGATGCAACCACCAGCAGGAATAGGAATCGAACTTTGATCATTCGGTCTCAGGATCTCCCCATGTAGGTCCCGCCGGCGGGTCTGGCCGTCGAAACCGTAACACAACAGCAATAGACCATGAGGAATCTTTGGGCGCAGCGAGGCCGGAGTCGGTCAGGCGTCCGAAGGCAACAGGGGGGACCGCAGCCCCATTCGTACTTCCCCGAACGAAGGTGCCGCGGTCCCGCCTGTGTTGTTTAGAATGACATGAAACAACACAATATACAATTCGAGTGTTTCACCGTCCCGAGAAACGGGATGCGAAGCCGATGCGCAGCGCCGGTCGAAAGTACTGCTCGACGTACAGGTAGGCCGAGCCGATGACCTGATCGAGCTGTTCGACGTCGAACGACTCGAGCGGAAGCCGCCCGACCAGGTAGACCGCGTTCTCGCCACCTATCGCAAACGACAGCCCGTGCATGGTCAGGTTGCGCCGCAACAGGTGCGAGTAGAAGTCCGCCTCGTTCTCCTCGGGTGCAGGCATCACATAGGTCTCGACATGCAACGATCGCTGCGCCAGACGGAACCAAAGCGTGGTGAAGTCCTTCTCCTCGCCCACGAGACGCACGTACCAACGCCGCTCACCCGGCTCACCTCGATCGACCGCGACCATCACCGGGTTCTCGTCGAGCTCCTTGCGCAACCAGGCGTCGATGCGCTCCTCGAGCGCATCGAGCTCGGCGGCGGACGCTGGTGGCACGACCGTTAGCGGCATTCGACCAGGACCCGCTCCGTGAGGTCGGCGTGGATGCGTCGGATACGTCCCGCCGCCATCGACCAGGTGTAGTCACGCGCCCGCAGCGCTCCACCTGCGCCCATCGCCTGTGCCCTGTCGCGATCGTCGAGCAACGTCGCAACGTGGCGGGCGTAGTCGATCGGTGAACGGCTCTCGACGAGAAAGCCGTTCACCCCATGGTCCACCAGGGTTTGCAGGCCGCCGACGGACGCGACGACAAGCGGGGTTCCGCATGCCGAGGCCTCGAGCGCGACCAGGCCGAAGGATTCGGTTCGACTCGGCACGAGCACCACGTCGGCTGCCCGGTACCACGTCGAGAGCAGATGATGGGGCTGGGGCTCGACGAAGCGCACCTGGCTCTCGAGACCCAGGGCAGACACCAGCTCATGCACACGGGCGAGCTCGGCCAAGCCCTCGGGGCCACTCGGGCCACCGAGAATCACCAGCTCGGCGTCGGGACGACCCAGCTCGGCCAGCGTGCGAACGGCAACGTCAACCCCCTTGAGAGGTTGGATGCGCCCGACGAAGAGCAGCACGGGATGCTGCGGAGCACCGAGACCACCTGCGTCGGACATGCGGGTGAGATCGATCAGGCCTGGCGCGGTACGAACCGCTGCGTGACGACGGGACCGATCGGTTCCCTCGTGGACACCATGTGCGCGCCAACCCAATGCAACACGAGCCCCGTCCCGATCGCCCGGGGAGAAAAATGCATGATCGACGCCCGGGGGAACGACCTCGATGCGATCCACGGCGGCCCCGTAGTGGCGCTGCAACTCCCCGGCCTCCTCGATGCTGTTGGCCAGGATGGCATCGCTGCAACCAATCACCATCGACTCGGCCTGCTCACGAGCCTCGGATTCGGGCCCCGACAGCTGCGCCTTCACCCGGGCGAGCGTGTGGAACGTCGACAGGAGCGGCATGCCCAGCTCGTGTTTGACGGTGTGGCCCACGATGCCCGACAGCCAGTAGTGGGCATGCACCGCGTCGGCTTCACCGGTCGCACGAATATGGTCGATCACCCCGGCGGTGAAGGACGGGACCAGGGACAACAGATCTTCCTTGTCGAGTTCGGCCCTCGGCCCCGCATCGATGTGCACGACGCGAAAACCGGGCTCGACGATGACCTCGGAAGCAAGGTCCGCTTCCCAGGTACGAGTGTAGACATCACAGGCGACACCGGCCTGTGCGAGGGATGAGACCAGCTCGCGCACGTAGACGTTGAGACCGCCACTGTCCCCGACTCCGGGCTGTTGCAGTGGCGACGTGTGAAACGAGATCACCGCCAGACGACGCACGGCTTCATACCCTACCAATCCGGTCAGATTTTCGTCACGGCGAACCGATACGAACGCCGTCGGCTGATCCCGGGGATCTCAACCCACGTCGGACCGGCCGTCCCCCTGGTCGTCGGGCCGATGGTCGTCGGGCTGGTCGTCGGGCTGGTCGTCGGCCTGGTCGTCGGGCTGGTCGTCGGCCTGGTCGTCGGCAACCGGGCGCAGATCGGTGGTCATCGCCTCGCCACCGTTTTGCAGAACGAAGGACTGATACACCCGTAACAGCACCTGCTTCTGCTCCGAGGTCAACCGATGGTCGCCGAAGAGCACGGCCGTAAAATCGTCACCGCCCTCGCGCTCCTCGAGAATCCCGGCGCGCACGTACAGCGTCTCCGCCGACAGGCTGAGCGCCTTGGCGATCTGTTGGAGGATCTCGGCCGACGGCTTGCGCAGACCCCGTTCGATCTGGCTCAGGTACGGGTTGGAGATGCCGGCGACCTCCGAGAGCTTGCGCAGCGACATGCGGACGTCCTGGCGTTGCTCACGGATGAACGAGCCCAGCTCACCGAGGCGGGAGTCCAACTACATCACCTTCCGATCCGGCGCGCGGCCGGCCCGATCAACCACGATCCTCATGAAAGAAGGCTGTCAACGGATGCCTCGCCACTTTGATAACGACGGGTGATCTCCGCCTGAAAGGCATCGAGGCGCTCATGCAGAACACGACGATGTTCCGAGAGCTCCTGCTCGTAGGCCGAAAGGCGCCTGATCTGCTCCTTGAGTTCATCATCCGACAAGCCGGCCAGCGACGCCAGCACCCCTGGGCCCACGATGGCGTCGAGCTCCTTGGTGTCCATGGCCGCCTCGTCCGGGTCGATGACCGCTGCTGCCCGCGCACCCGATCGTTGCACGAACCCCTCGGAAAGGACGTCGGGCAGTTGGGCGACCGAGCCTGCGCTGTCGAGCGACTCCTCGCCCATCTCCCGACGGCGCCACTCCGCGCCAACGATGTCGAGTCGTCCCTGGGCCATCCGCCGACGAAACGACATCACCCCCTCGAGGGACTGGCAAACGGCACGCCGGGCGCGAAGCTCATCCATCGTCAGGTCGGCCAAGCCTGCGACATAAGCCGGGTCGAGTACGGAGCCGAGCTTGTCATCCACAACAGCGAGGCTACCCGCCACGGACCACCAATGGGAGCCTCACGGGCCCGAACGCGATCGCACCGGGACGGTGATCGTGTGCAGCCCGGTCGCCCCGTCGGGGACCACGTCTCGACGTTTCTCGGTCTGGGGCGCACCCGTCGCATCGGTCGCTCGGCACTGGATGACATGACTCCCCGGAGCCGGGTCCCATGACAGCCACCACTGACGCCACGTGGTCGAGACATGCTCGGGACCCAGGGTCGCCGCCTGCCAGGGACCGTCATCGACGCGGACGTCGACGCGGCCGATGCCCACGGGTGGGGCCCATGCAACACCGGCAATCGGGGTCGTGACCGCGTCAATGGTCCTGTAGGCACGAGGAGTGTCGATGCGCGACTGCAGCTTGATCGGACCACGAGCCGACCATCCCCGGGGAACCCAGTAGCCCTCGAAGCGATCGAAGCGGGTGAGCTCGATCCGGCTCAGCCACTTGGTCGCCGACACGTAGCCGTACAGCCCGGGAACGACGAGTCGGGCCGGGTAGCCGTGTCTTGGGGAGAGGGGCTCGCCGTTCATGGCCACCGCGATGATGCCGTCACGTCCGTCGAGCACCTCGACGGGAAAGCCGCCCGTCCAACCGTCGACCGATCGACCCACGATCTGGTCTGCATCGGGCTCGATGCCCGCCTCCTCGAGGAGATCATCCAGGCGAGCCCCCAGCCATCGAGCATTGCCGACCAGGCCGCCGCCCACCTCGTTGGAGACACAGGCAATGGTCACGTCGGTCTCGATCAGCGGCCGTGCCAAGAGATCGTCGAAGCTCAAGGTGAGAGGCTTTCGGACCATCCCCGTCACGGTGAGCTGCCAGTCGTCGATCGAGACCCTGGGCGTCACAAAGGCCGTATCGATGCGGTAGAAGCGATTCTGCGGGGTGATGAAGGTCGACAGCCCCGGCACGGTTCGCGCCGGGTCGGGAGGAAGCGGGGGGAGACGATTCCTCGGACTCGGCAACACCAGCGCTGCTCGCTCGGCGGCAACCTGAGACCGGCTCTGGAGAAGACGACCGATGCCGCCGACGGCAACGGCCGATGCTCCGATGGCCCCGGACAGGACGAGAAAGCGACGACGGTCCACGTCGCCGTCCGCGGTGGTCGACAGGACGCGGCTGACGACTCCCTGCGAAGGAGCCCCGCCGACAACCTGCCCAGAGCCATCGCGGACAGCCTGTCGATGGAAGACCCACAACACGATTGCCCCGGCGACCCCGGCCACGAGGCTCGGCCACGCCCTTGCGGGCCCCCCTTGGCGACCGGTGATGCCGATCGCCGCACCCAGGACGCCGAGAAGCACCGCCGCGATCATGCCCTCGACGGCCCGACGGGAACGAAGGGTGCGGACACCGACACCCGCGCTGATGATCGTGAGCGCAAGCGCCATGCCAACCAGCAGCGCCGCCTTGTCGCCCGTGCCGAACAGATCGACGGCCCAGCGCTCGACGGCGAGGGGCACGAGATCGATGATGCGATCGCCGATCACCGCAAGCGGTGAACGCGCACCGGCATCGAAGCCCGCCACCAACTCCCCCACGGCCAAGCCGCCCCCGGCAGCCAGGAGACCGGCAGTGATCCCGGGGGCCAGTCTGCCGGGATCGGTCCCGGTGCCTGCGCCTTCGGCGCGATTTGGCGACCTCGACGATTCGCTCATCGCCTGCCGCCCATCGGTCCTACCGCGCCAAAGCTGCGACGAGGTAGGCCGCAATCGGAACGCTGCAGACGAACGCGTCGAGTCGACGAGCTCCGCCGGCACGTCGCTCCCGGT
>JACOTK010000297.1 GCA_016178435.1 Actinomycetota bacterium | reverse complement strand
GGAAGGCGGGAACCGACCCTGGGTCGATGCCGGCAAAGGTGTCGGAAAGTGTCCGGGCGAGGGTCACGGCCGGGTTGGCGAAGCTGGTGGACGACGTGAAGAAGTAGGCGCCACCGATGTAGGCCGCGACGGCGAACGGGGTAAAGACGGCCCTGCCGGAGCGAACAACCCCGAAGATGACCAACAGCAGACCGAAGGTCGCGACGACCTCGCCGAGCCAGAGCCCCCCGGAGCTGCGGGCGTGCGTCGCGAGCTGCAGCGCCGGCAGGTCGAACATCAGATTTGCCACGACGGCACCGAGCGCGCCTCCCGCGATCTGGGCTGTCCAGTAGACGATGGTCTCGGTGGTGGTCAATGCTCCGAGGACGCGATCGGCCAGGGTCACGACCGGGTTCAGATGGGCGCCCGATACCGGTCCGACGGTCAGGATCACGGCCACCAGGGCGCCGGCTGTCGCCAACGCGTTCTCGAGCAGCTGCAGTCCGACGTCGTCGGGCGACAGCCTGGAGGCGGCGATGCCCGAGCCGATGACCGCAAGGACCAACAGGGCGGTGCCGACGGCCTCGGCTGTTGCTCGTCGTGCCAGGTCCAGGTTGGTGGTCAAGCGTAGATCCCCGCGTTAGATTGACAAACATCAATGAGTCTACAGAATATATTGATGCCTATCAATGGAAAGAACCTCCATGAAGGAGGGGACCAGATGGGGGCAAAGGTGACGCCGGCAGCCGCCGATCGCGATGCGTGTTGTCCGGTCGTGCTCGCGTCGCCCCTGAGCGAGGGTCGGGCGGAGGAGTTGGCCTCCGATTTCGCCGTGCTGTCCGATCCGGCGCGGCTGCGTCTCCTCAGCCTCATCGTTTCGGCCGATGGCGGCGAGGTGTGCGTGTGTGATCTGGTGGAGCCGCTGGGTCGCTCTCAGCCGACCGTTTCGCACCACCTCAAGATCCTCACCGAGGCCGGATTGGTCGTGGGCGACAAGCGAGGCCGTTGGGTCTGGTATCGCGTCGTGCCCGAACGACTCGGCCGGTTGCGCAACGTTCTGGCCTGAATCGCGCCATCACCGCCGGTCCGAGGGTCGGCGGTGATGGCCTTCTGGTCTTGCGCCGTGTCGAGACAGGCGCTCAGCGTTGCGGTGATGGTGCGGGCTATCCTCCGCTCACCACCGCTCCGTTCGCACGGAACTCGACGCCCTTGAAGTCGCCGGCGTTGCGCCATCCGTCGATGTAGGTGAAGTAGGCGACGGGACCGCCGGGATAGCCGGCCGAGTTGAGCTTCTCGCGCTTGCCCATGGGCTTGCCCTCGTTGTTGTAGTAGCCCGGCGTGCAGTCGAGATTGCCGAGGAATGCCCCCATGTTGTTGTCCAGAGCGGCCATCCACTTCTGCTCGGCCTCATCGGTGCACTCGATCTCGTCGGCCCCGACCTCGAGTGCATGGGCGATCATGGTGGCGATCGTCCTGCCGCTCTCCACGTGGTTGTGGGTGATGTTGGAGATGAGGTTGGCGCCCTGGCTCAAGCCCACGACGAACATGTTGGGGAAGCCGTGCACGTGGATGCCGTGCAGGCTCTGCATGCCGTCGTCCCATCGCTTGCTGAGGGTGATGCCGTCACGGCCGATCGTCTCGAAACCGGACCGGCGTGCATAGTCGGTGCCCACCTCGAAGCCCGATGCGAAGATCAGGCAATCGAGCTCGTAGTGCACGCCGTTGACCCACACGCCGGTCTCGTCGATGCGCTCGACACCCTTGCCGTCGGTGTCGACGAGATGGGCGGAAGGCTCGTTGTAGGCCTGGAGGTACTCGTCGTGGAAGCAGGGCCGCTTGCAGAGCTGGCGGTACCAGGGCTTGAGCGCCTCGGCGGTGGCAGGGTCCTTGACGATGGTGTCGACGCGTGCGCGGATCTCCTCCATCTTCTCGTCATCGCTCTCGCCGAATGCCTCCTGGATCGTATCGGCGCTGAAGACCAGCCCGGGCTCGCCCATCTTGGCCATGATCTTGTCGCGGATGCGCTTCGCGATGTCGGTCCAGCCGTCCTTGACCAGATCCTCATCGGCAAATCCACCGGTCTGCAGGGTCGCGAAGTTCGTCAGCCACTTCTGCTGCCAGCCCTCACCCAGGGCCGCGAACTCGTCGGGGTCGATCGGCACGTTGTTGCGTACGTCGATCGACGACGGTGTGCGCTGGAAGACGTAGAGCTCCTGCGAATCCTTTGCCAGTTGGGGAATGCACTGGATGCCCGTCGCTCCGGTGCCGATGATGCCCACCTTCTTGTCGGCAAGGTTCACGAGAGGGTCGCCCTCGTAGCTGCCGCCCGTGTAGTCGTAGTCCCATCGACTCGTGTGGAAGCTGTGGCCTGCGAAGGTCTCGATGCCGGGGATGCCGGGAAGCTTCGGGCGGTGCAACGGACCGGTGCCCATGGTCACGAACCGGGCGCGGATCTCGTCGCCGCGGTTGGTGTGGATGACCCAGCGTGACGACGTGGCCTCCCATTCGAGGTTGGTGACCTCGGTCGAGAAGAGGGCATTGTCGTAGAGCCCGAAGGTGGTGGCGATGCGCTTGGCCTGGCCGTAGATCTCGGGCGCCTTGGTGTACTTCATGCTGGGCATGTGCCCGGTTTCCTCGAGCAGGGGCAGGTAGATCATCGCGGCGGTGTCGCACATGGCGCCGGGGTAGCGGTTCCAGTACCAGGCGCCGCCCACGTCGCCGCCACCCTCGATGATCCGCACGTCCTCGACGCCGGCCTCCTTCAGGCGGGCGCCGGTCACGAGGCCGGCAAATCCACCGCCGATGATCGCCACGGTGACCTCGTCACGGAGCGGCTCCCGCTCGACCCGCTCCACATAGGGGTCGTCGAGAAAGTGGGCAAAGCGCCCCGTGGGCTCGATGTACTGCTCGTTGCCGTCCTCGCGCAGGCGTTTGTCCCGCTCGGCACGGTACTTGACCCGTAGGGCCTCGTGGTCGATGGTCTTGGTCGGTGTGCTGGGCATGACCCCCCCCTTTGTGCTGGTAGCGGCAGGATAGGACTCCACGAAGTCACGGCACAATTTGTTCTCATTGTGTCACCGACAGGCCGTACACCTCTGGGACGACGATCGAGCGGCGAGAACCTCGTGACGAAAGAGATTCTACAGTTCATTGACTGATAATCAATAGTATCTGTATACTCGGGAGTGTACCTCCGAAGGTGTTCGGAGGCCGATCCCAAGGGGGACCCATGAGCAATCTGCAACTTGAGTACACACGAGAGGAGTTGCTGGCAACCGACGCGATCGATGAGCCGCTCGTTCTCTCCGATGTTCGCTGTCACGGAGGCCTTCGTTCCGACGGCTCCTATGTGACGCCGCGGACCCGGTTCCGCAATCCCGCCATCGAGGCATGGGAGCAGAACCACCTGGAGCATTTCGGGGGCGAGATCCTCCATGCCCCGCTGGAGACCTGGCCCCGGAACTATCCCAACGTGGAGCAGTCGAAGTTCCTGCTCCGCAATGGTATTCGCGAGCCCATCATCGCCAACCTGACCCGCATCGGCACGGTGGAGGGGTTCGGGGCGATGCTGGGCTACCTCGGGTTGCCCGACATGCAAAGGTTCTTCGTCGAGGACATCCGCGGCACATCCATCAACCATCTCTCCAAGGGTCTGCTCGAGGCCCACGGGCGCGACGAAGGTGGGTGGGAGGAGGAGGCCGGCCACAAGCACATGTGGTACGTGGTGCGTGACATCGCCTTCGAGGATCCGCTCACCGAGGATCAAACCGAGGTCATGATGGAGCGCCTGGGCTTCGGCGGCGGCGGGGCAGCGGGGGCCGGTGATGTCTCGTCGGCTCGCGAGCGCTTCATGGGTCGACGCACGTTCGAGGACCTCGATGTCGGCCTCGAGATGCTTCTGTCGATGACCACACGAGTGCTGTTCGTCGAGTGCAAGGCCTTCCACGTGTTCAACTGGGCCCAGGAGTTGCTCGCCGACAACGACCTCGTCGCAGGCGAGGGTCGAGCACCCGAGTTGGTGTCCTACATCCTGCGTGACGAGATGCCCCATGTCGGCTACGCCCAGGTGGCGTTGACCGAGATGCGAGATCGAACGTTCATCGGGCAATCGGGGCGCCGTTACTCGGGTGAGGAGATCATCGGGTCGCTGTGGAACGCAGCCCTGGCTGATTCCATGGGGGTGTTGGAGGATCAGAACCGGATGTTCGTGCTCGCCGAGGTCGAACGGGCCCTGGAGGGAAAGCGGAACGGGGCGGAGCTTCTGGAGGAGTTCCATCGGCTGGGCGACATTCGTCCAGGACCGGACGGGACGTTCGGGGGGGCAGCCGCCAAGGTGGTGACCTACTGACCCGGCTTCGGACCCGGTGACCGGGGTGGGCCGGCCGGTTGCCCGTTCGCACGGTTTCTCGTCTGCAGGGTTTCTCGTCTGCAGGGTCGCCGCGAGCCGACAGGAGGTCCGCCCTGGGCGGACCTCCTGTCGTGTTGTTCCCAGGAACTAGGTTTCGGTCATGACCTCTGCTTCCCCCCGTGACACCGAGCTCGACGTGGTCGGTCTCGGAAACGCCCTTGTCGATGTGATCGCTCCGACCACCGAGGCCTTCCTCGATGAGCACGGCCTGCACAAGGGGTCGATGAGTCTCGTCGACACGGACCAGGCACAACGCCTCTATGACGCCATGGGTCAGGCCGTCGAGGTCTCAGGCGGCTCGGCGGCGAACACGCTCGCCGGCATCGCCTCGTTCGGCGGACGGGCCGGGTTCATCGGGCGCGTCCGTGACGACCAGCTGGGCGCCGTGTTCGCTCATGACATCCGAGCGGCGGGCGTTGCCTTTCCCATCCCTCCCGCCTCGGAAGGGCTTCCGACGGGACGCTGCCTCGTGGCCGTGACCCCCGATGCCCAGCGTACGATGAGCACGCTGTTGGGCGCCGCCGCCCAACTCGGCCCCGAGGATGTCGACGAGGATCTGGTCGCGGGAGCGGCGATCTGCTACCTGGAGGGCTACCTCTTCGAGCAGCCTGCGGCTCGTGCGGCGTTCGACAAGGCGGCAGCGGTTGCCCATGGCGCGGGTCGCAAGGTGGCGCTCACGCTCTCGGACTCGTTCTGCGTCGAGCGTTCACCCGATGGATTCCGTGATCTCGTGGAGCGCACCGTCGACGTGCTCTTCGGCAACGAGGACGAGCTTCGTGCGTTGTACGCCACGACGAGCACCGAGGAAGCGCTGGAGCATGCGCAGCGATGGTGCGACCTGATCGTGGTCACCCGCGGTGCTGCCGGATCCACCGTCGTCTCGGGCGCCAATCGACACGATGTTGCCGCTGCCCCGGTCGACCGGGTGGTCGATACGACGGGCGCCGGTGATCTCTTTGCCGCAGGCTTTCTCCACGGTCTGACCTCCGGCCGTGATCTGCCCGTGTGCGCCCGTCTCGGTTCGATGGCGGCAGCAGAGGTGATCTCACATCTCGGCGCCCGCCCCGAAAGCAGCCTCGCTGAGATTGCGGGCTCGGTGCTCGATTGAGGGACGTGCCGGCCCATGGATGGCGACGAGGTTGCGGGTGCCGCTGAAACCTCGGATGACCCGGCCCGCAACGGGCTGCAGCGTTGCCCACGGTGGGGCCTCATCTGCCAGATCGGCGGTCACGAGGATGGAGCCCGGTGTGGCGCAGTCGGAGAGCCGCGCAGCCAGGTTGACGGCGCGTCCCACGTAGTCGTCGTCCTCGAACAACACGACCGGGCCACGCGCGATGCCCCCTCGCATGAGGAGCGGCGAGCCGAGCGAGGTCATGCCGGCGCTCAGCTCAACGGCGGCGATGATGACCGACCGGGGCTTCGACGCCGCAAGCATCACGCCGTCACCGAGCCATTTCACGATGCGCACATGGTGCGCCCAGCACGCACGACGGGTTTCCGCACGGAACTGGTTCAAAACATCCACCGCCTCGTCATCGCCGACGACATCGGTGAACGTCGTGAAGCCGCAGAGATCGAAGAAGGCGAAGGTTCGCTCCACCCGGACGAACAATCGGTCGTGAACGGTGTCCTCATGAACGGTGTCCTCGCGAACGGTGTCCTCGCGAGCGGTGTGGTCCTGCGCCCTGCGGTCCTGCGCCCTGCGGTCCCGAATCGCTTCCTCGCACCGGATGGCGCTATCGACTTCGATGATCTTCGTTCCATTCGCCATGACCCAACCCTCCCCCTATCGCATGGCGTGGATGTTGATGTCAAGTGAACGAATGGTTACGCGTGGCTGACTTTTTCGGCATCGCACGAGCTGAGCGGTCTACGAGTCACCTTCGGTGTCAGGCGGCAGGAATGCGAACTCCAGATCACCGAGGCGAACCAACGTCGATGCAACCCAACCACCGATGGCGCCGAACTGATCGTCGAGCACCGAGCCATCGACGAGTGTCGCCTCGGTCAGGGGTATGGTGCCCTCGTAGGAGACCTCGATGGCGAGCTCGGACGGATCGGACGGGTCTACGGGGTACACCTGCTCGATGGTGGGGCCGGACCGCTCCAGGCGTTCCCCGCCGATGTGTGGGCTCCACTCCGGCAGCACGTCGAGCACCTTCCCGGGGTCCGGACGTTCGCACAGCCTCTGGATTCGCATGGTCACCTCGACGAGAATCTCGGGTGGCTCGGTGAAGGGCTCACCGATGTACCACTTGCGGTAGGCGGTCTGTGCCCAGGTCGGCCAGTCGAGGCTGATGTCGGCAAGAATCCGCGGCGGGGAGCCCTCGCCGGGCAACCCATAGCTCGTCTCCCAGGTGACGTCACCCAGCAGGATGTCGACCTGGAATCGCTCCTCGAAGGCCTGACGTTCCAGGAGTGCTGCCTCGAGCGCGTCGCGCAGGGCCCCAATGGCATCGGTGAAGACGTGGTCGAGCATGCCGAGGTGACATTAGCGGCCAGGTTGGCGGTCGCGGTGCGGAGGCTCGGGGGTCATGAACGCGACAGCGGTCTCGAGCCCGGCGGTCCTGCGCAGCGTGGCGATGGATCGGCCCGGTTGCACGGCGCCCTTGATCCGCCCGATCTGCTCGCCGAGGCAGGACGCCGTCGCCTCGATGTCGCCAACCGTGAAGGCGAGCCCGAAGAATCGGGCGTCACCCTCGCCGCCGTCCGCATCGGGACCCACGAGCTCCAGTACGACCTCGCCCATGCGGAAGAAAACCTGGCGCATGGGTTGGCCGAACGCCTCGTGTCGGCGGGTGCGACGCTGGTCGAGACCGAGTTCCCCGAGCGCGGCGACCGTGACGTCGAGACTCGGTGAGAACACCACCAGGTGATCGATGCTCCGAGTGCCATTGGCGTGCAGCGGCGCAGCGCCGGCGGTGGAGGAGGGGAAATCGACCGAAGGCGCAACCACCGTTGT
>JACOTK010000296.1 GCA_016178435.1 Actinomycetota bacterium | reverse complement strand
CGGAGGCAAGAGTGGACGTTGCACCTGCGGGCCCGTTGGCCCTGGGCAGAGCAGTTTCACACGTCGCTCGAAGGCCTCCGCTCTGTTGTGCTGCTCACCTGAGCGTCACGTCATGGTCATCAGGATCGGTGGTCCGTTCTCGCCCTGTAGGGATGATTCGCAACTACAGGTGTCTCACCCCACCCTGACAGACAGGGCCTACAAGCGCAGGCCCTGTCTCGCTGCCGCCTGACGACGCTGCAAAAAAATGTGCGAGAAGCGTACCCCTCATGGCCTCTGATGACGTTTACCCCAATGAGATGAAACGCCAACCACGAATCGACGAATCGACGGTCGACCAACTCCTTGCCGGGAACGCAAAGCCCGGTGACGAGTTGCACGGCCTCGTTACTTTCGTCGAAGAGGCCCGCCGGAACTACCTGTTATCCCAGCCTCAGGTCCAACCGGTACTGGCCTCGTTGTTGGCCGACGGTCTCATTCCAACCGACAAAGGCGACCTGTCCGTGAGGACAGCAAGCAACGCCCCCGGGCCTGTACCGCAGGTGGCCGGGCTACCGAAACGGAGACTCAAGAAAATGATTGGAACACTGCTCACCACACTGGCCGGCAAGATCGCCCTGGCCACCGCTGCGACCGCTACGACCGTAGGAAGTCTCGGGGCCGCAGGAGCGTTGCCCGACCCCATCCAATCGGTGGTCGCTGAAACCGTGAGCGTGGTTGGACTCGAGATTCCCAACCCCGGCACACCCACCGTCGCCCCCGACCCCACCGTCGCCCCCGACCCCACCGTCGCCCCCGACCCCACTGTCGCCCCCGACCCCACCGTCGCTCCCGGCACTGACAGCGTTGCCGACACGACCGACGGTTCCGAGATGACCGACGGTTCCGACAGCGACAAGGACAAGGCCGAAGCCCCTGAAGCAGCCGAAGCCCCTGAAGCAGCCGAAGCCCCTGAAGCCCCTGAAGCAGCCGATCGTTCAGATGCAGGCACCAGCGACGGTGGGGACAACTCCGGCTCCAACGGCGCATCGGACTCGTCTGGTTCCGGCGGCGACTGACAAACTGCCAACAGATCGAAAGAACCCGGGCAGTCCGGCCCGGGTTCTTTCGCGTGTCGGTCGTGCGCGAATCAAGCACCGGCTGGACAACGTTGTCATGAAGTGCTGACCAAGTTGACACGCTGGAGAAATCACCCGGACGTTCCAAGTATTTCTTTGAGCTGCGTGTATGCAGTCCTGTCAACGTATCGGGATCAGGAGAGCCCGCTGCTGTCACGAGCTGACCGTGCCTATGGCGATTTGAAGCGTCGACTCCTCTCCCCCTTCATCACCCGGGGGCGCCCGAAGAACCCGTCATTGGACAGCGTGTCGGCCAGATTCAGACAGGTGCCGTCCACGGCCACGAGACGACGACCGGCGAGCCGACACCCCGGTGTGTCCTCGTCGGCCAAGGGCCGGGCAACACGTTCGAAGAGCATCGCCATCGGCTCGGACCCGAGGCGCTCACGGGAAGATCGCCGGCTTGCTCGCCAGGCGTGCCGGGCCCTCGTCGCTATCGGCCCGCGCCAACCCGTCGGAGATCAGCGCCAATACGTCCTCATGGGACCTTTGCCTGAAGCGTCCCGGGCTCTGGAACGAACGGCACTGTCCGATCGACGCGCCTCCATCGAGTCGGAATGTGCCTAGGCTGGTGGAGATGGACACCGCCGAAACGGTCACCCAGGCTGTTGAGATCTTGACCGCCAAGGGCTACTCAAGTGACTTCGCGCTCGATCAGGCGATCGTCCATTGTCGTGCATGCGGTGCGGAACATCCGTTTGCGAAGCCGACAATCCGGCATACGTTTCGGTTCGAAGGGGTCTCCGATCCGGGCGATGAGGCCATCGTGCTCGGTATCGAATGCCCCGCCTGCCACTGCAGAGGCATCATCGTCTCGGCATACGGCCCCGACGCCGACCCGCATCTCCTCGCCCTGCTCGACCGTCTGGCGGAGTGAGCTCCCGAGCAACGGGGATGCCCGGCGGACCATGCAGGTTGGACCCACGGCATGGCCGTCGCCCTGCCGACACCGCCGACCGGACGATCAGGGGAGCCGATCATCGTTGGCGCTCGGGCACCCGGCGGATCGGCTCCGGGCTCAGGATTTCAGCAGAAAGTCGAGGATCGTGCCGTCGTCGTTGATGGCCGGAATTCCCGCCGCGACAAGCGCCTTGTGGACCTCGGGCTCGCCACCCAGGCTCCTGGGCTGCTCGCCGGCGCCGACGAGATACACGGTCCCGTCACGAATGTCGATGATCTGTATCATGTCACTGTCCTTTCTCACAACCACGTGGGCTCCGAGAAAGGCTCGGAGCCTCGAGGTGACGGCCTGTGCCTCATCGGGCGTTCCCATGAACTCGAAGTGCATGGGGTCAGGGCGGGTCCGGTACCGGCCACCCCATCGGAACCCGTGGTCCTCCCACAGCTCGACGACCCCCATGGGGATATCGGTCCGGAGCACCCTGCCGCTCGGGTGATCCTCACCGTGTTTCGCGTGCCATGAGAGCGAGTTCATGGGGTTGGCGGGAGCGTTGATGTCGATGGCGAGGCCCCAGGAGTGATTGCTGGGGGTGGCGGTGTCCTTGATGGTTCGACAGCAGTAGCCCCACGTCTCACCCCGTCTGGCCCGGTATCCGTGGCCGATTTCGGTGAGGTCGAGCAACATGGCGACCAGGGGCCCGATGGCCGGGTGCAGGCCGACGACCAGTCCGTCGCCTCGTTTGAGGTTCACGATGGGAACCTGGCAATTGGCGCCCCACCCGCGAGCCGAGGGCGAGCTCATGGGAGAGATTCGCCCAGGTCCATGGGGACCACAACGAGGGGGTCGTTCTGGTCGGGGCTGTCCTCGAGGTCCTCCGGCACGACAGGAGGACCGGCGACTTCCATGATCCATTCGGTTGCCATGTCCAGGCCACCTCCTCAATCGGACACCCGACAAGCCACCGAACCGGACGGCCTTCATGCGAACAGGTGGGTGCTTCCGCGGCATCGCACTCCAGCCAGAAGAACCCGAGTCGCGCGATTTGATACAAGATTCCGACCGCGGACTCG
>JACOTK010000304.1 GCA_016178435.1 Actinomycetota bacterium | reverse complement strand
GCGCGTCTGATTACAGGCCTGCTGCCACGGGGCTCCGACTATGCCCGGGCGCGCCAATCCTGGAAACAGGATCTCATCGCAGGTCTTACCGTCGGGATCGTCGCCCTTCCGCTCGCACTCGGCTTCGGGGTCACGACCGGATTGGGAGCGTCGGTCGGCCTGATCACCGCGATCGTGGCCGGCGTCGTCGCCGCGGTGTTCGGGGGATCGGACGTACAGGTCTCGGGGCCCACCGGCGCCATGACCGTGGTGCTTGTGCCCATCGCCGCCCACTACGGCGCAGACGGGGTGTTCCTCGCCGGCCTGATGGCGGGCGTGATCGTCATGATCGCCTCAATGGCCCACGTGGGACGGACGCTGCGCTACGTGCCATGGCCCGTCATCGAAGGGTTCACGATCGGCATCGCGGTGCTGATCTTCCTGCAACAGGTGCCGAATGCGCTCGGCGTGGCGAAACCCGATGGCGAGAATGCCGCCATGGTGGCCGGACGAGCCCTCGGTGCCGCACTGGGTGGCGACGGCACGTTGGCGGCGCTCGGACTCGTCGGTGTCGTGGCGGTGGTGATGTTCGGCCTCCCGCGACTGCGCAAGAGCCTCCCTGCATCACTCGTGGCAGTGGTCGTCGCCACCGTGATCGCTCAACTCGGTGATCTCGACGTTGCGCGAATCGGCTCGCTCCCCGATTCCCTGCCGCTCCCTTCCCTCCCCGACATCTCGATCCAGCGGATGAGTGACCTGCTCTCCGCCGCATTCGCCATCGCCGCGCTGGCCGCCATCGAGAGCCTGCTGTCGGCAAAGGTCGCCGACGGCATGTCCGACACGGCACGCCACGACCCCGATCGTGAGCTGTTCGGACAGGGTCTGGCCAACGTCGTGTCGCCCCTCTTCGGCGGGATGCCTGCGACCGGGGCGATCGCCCGGACCGCCGTCAACGTACGGGCGGGGGGACGTACCCGCCTCTCGGCAGTCGTCCACTCGGTCGTGTTGCTCGGAGTTGTCCTCGTCGCCGGCTCGCTGGTCGCTCGCATTCCCCTCGCAGCGCTCGCGGGTGTGCTGATGGTGACGGCCGTGCGTATGGTCGAGCCACACAACGTACGTGCGGTGATGCGCTCCACCCGGGGTGACGCCGTCGTGCTCCTCGTCACCGCAGCGGTGACGATCGCCTTCGACCTCATCCTGGCCGTCGGGGTCGGCGTCACCCTCGCCGCCATCGTCGCCCTGCGTGCCGTGGCCCGATCCTCGGGCGTGGCACAACAGCCGATCAACGGTGACGCGGAGATCGACGTCGACGAGGAGCATCGCCTGCTCCACGAGCGCATCGTGGTCTATCGAATCGAGGGCTCGCTGTTCTTCGGCGCTGCGCAACAGTTCCTCACCGAGCTGACGAACGTGGGAGACGTGAAGGTCGTGATCCTTCGTCTTGCCGACGTCCGCATGCTCGACGCGACCGGCGCCGCTGCACTCGAGGAGACCATTGCCGAGCTCGAAGGTCGCGGCATCACCGTGCTGCTCAAGGGTGTGCGTCCCGAACATCATCAGGCGCTCGACGCCGTTGGCGCCTTCAGCCGACTGGCCAGTGAACGCCACCTCTTCGACAACCTCGACGAAGCCATCGAGCATGCACGCACGCACGTGCGTCGACATCTGAAGGTCGATCGCACCTGACCTCGGGAAAACACGAAAGGGCGTGAAGGACGTGCGATACTGCTCTTCAGGCTCGACGACCCCTCGCTACCCGACGCCGCCCTCGTCTCGGAGCAGCTCGTCGATCTGATCGAGCGCCAACGTCATGCCCTCCTCCGCACCCATGGCAATGATCTGTTCCATGGCCTCCGTCGAAGGGAAGGTCGATGCGATGGCCATCAACGTGCCACCATTCGCCTGTTCGGTCAGAACGACGCGGGTCATCGTGACCGGCATGTCCGGATCGGGGTTTCCGTCATCGTCCGCGAAGCCGTCCTCGAACTCGAGGCGGTGAGGAGCATCGACGGCGATCACGAGCCACCAACCGCTGTACCGGTCGCCCTCGGGGCCTGTCATGAAATAGGTGACACGCCCGCCCGGAATGAGGTCATGGTCCACGACGGTCGCCGGGTAGGTGGGCGGGCCCCACCATCGTTCGAGCCGGCGTGGGTTCTCCCACATCTGCCACACCGCTCCAACGGGCGCATCAAACGCCGCAGTGATGGTCATGGTCAGGGCATTGGGGTCCTTGTCAACCCTCGTCACGCTCATGTCGTGCCTCCTTCATTCCAGTCGGTGGCGAGGATCTCGCCGAATCGATCGATGCGACTTCGCCATACCGCTTCGAACTGGTCGAGCAGGGCATGCACGTCGCGAATGGCCTCGACGTTGCCACGAACGAGCTGCTCGCGTCCCTGACGCCGCTTGATCACGAGCTCGGCGCGTTCAAGCAGGGCGACGTGCTTTTGAACGGCGGCGAAGCTCATGGCGTAGGAACGAGCAAGGGACGAGATGGAATGCTCGCCCTGCATGGTGCGCATGACGATGTCCCGCCGGGTGGCATCGGCGAGCGCGTGAAAGAGCAGATCCACCTGCTCCTGCGCAGCCATTTCTACAACCATATAGTTGTAGATTATACGATCCGGACGCAGTTGGGGGCGCGATCGGTCCGCGCCTACCAGACGGTCTCGAGTGTCAGACGGTCTCGAGCATGGGGCCGTCTGCCTCCGCCGGCTGTGCCGGGGCTTCGGGAGTCACCGGTTGTCAGCCGTGAGGATACCGCCACCCAACTCGGCCGCACCGGCCAGCGTGGCCATCTCTCTGGCCGGAGTGAGGCCGAGGTGACCGAAGCCGGCGGTCGTGGCTTCGAGGCCGTGGCCGTTGAAGCTGCCGAAGAGCTTCTGCGCACCGTGGACGGCGAGATAGCCGCCAAGGACAACCCGACCGAACAAAGTCGCATGACCTGCATGGATTCTCATCGCGCGTTCCTTCCGGGGCGATGTTGTCGCCCGAGCGGCGTGGGCAATTGCACTCTATCCGCCCTCCGAAGCGGAGCGACATTCGGCCCCCGACAGACGTGACAGTGCGATCAGGCTCAAACTAGGGTCTGGCGTCGGACGACCGAGGGGGCGAACACCTCGTGCCCGAGGACCGAACGAACGGCAGATGGGCCACCCGAAGAGGAGTTCCGAGCCGAGTCCGGCAGATCAGCGCGGTCGGACTGTTCGGACCACACGTCAGTCGAGACGCCCGGGCCGGCCGAGCCCACGACCTCAGAGAGGGAACCGATGCCCGGATGGAACCTGGCCGATGTGTGGGAGACGATCGCCACCACGGCGCCGGAACGTGCCGCTCTGGTCCATGGAGATCGCCGCGTCACCTGGGCCGCCTTCGACCGACGTGCCGCCGCAATCGCGGCCACACTGATCGCTGACGGCGCCGCACGCGATGACAAGGTGGCCATCTACCTCCACAACCGACCCGAGTACCTGGAGACGACCTTCGCAGCCGCCAAGGTTGCCCTGGTTCCGGTGAACACCAACTACCGATACCTCGAGGACGAGCTCGTCTACCTGTGGGACAACGCCGACGCCGTGGCCGTGGTGTTCGAGGGCCGGTTCGCCGACAGGATCGATGCCGTCCGAGCACGCGTCCCGAAGGTCCGTACCTGGCTCTGGGTCGACGACGACACCGGGACCTGCCCGGATTGGGCCCACCCCTACGAGAAGGCTGCCGAATCCGGGACGCGACCCGACCCGACCTGGACCCGCAGCGGCGATGACCTCGTGATGATCTACACGGGCGGAACCACCGGTATCCCCAAGGGCGTCATGTGGCGCCACGACGACCTCTTCCGGGCCTTCAACACCCAGGGCGATCCGGATGTGGCCGACCTCGGGGTCGTGGCCGAGCGGGCCCGGCGGCCCAACCACCCGGTGGGCATGCCGGCATGTCCGCTCATGCACGGCACCGGGTTCCTGATCGCCCTGAACCAGCTCAATCAGGCCGGCACCGTCGTGACCCTCCGAGCGGCCTCGTTCGACGCGGCAGAACTCCTCGACACCGTCGAGCGCGAGGCGGTGACGGTGCTGGCCATCGTTGGTGACTCCTTCGCCCGGCCCCTTGTCGCCACCCTCGACGAGCAACCAGGACGGTGGGACCTCACGTCTCTGAAGCTCATCATGTCCTCGGGCGTCATGTGGAGCGCCCCCGTGAAACAGGGTCTGCTGCGCCATGCCCCCGACGTGCTTCTCGCCGATCTCCTCGGGTCGACCGAGGCCCTCGGCATGGGCTCATCGGTCACCTCGGGTCGCGGAGGCGCATCGACGGCCTCATTCGAGTTGGGAGCGAACGCCATCGTGCTCGACGATGACGACCGGCCCGTGGTCGCCGGGTCCGGGGTGGTGGGTCGCCTCGCCGTCAAGTCCATCACCCCTGTGGGCTACTACAAGGACCCGGACAAGAGCGCTCGCACCTTCAAGGAGATCG
>JACOTK010000138.1 GCA_016178435.1 Actinomycetota bacterium | reverse complement strand
GATCGAGCCCGCGACCGAGGAGGACTTCGCGACCGAGTTCCTCGACCTCAAGATGAGCGTCGCCGTGGTCCCCTCGCTCGAAGCCGCCATCGCCCATGTCAATCGCCACAGCTCTGGCCACAGCGAGGCCATCGTGACCGGCTCGCTGGATGCCGCCACCCGTTTCACCCGTGAGGTGGACGCTGCGGCCGTGCTGGTCAACGCATCGACTCGCTGGGTCGACGGCGAGCGATTCGGCTTCGGCGCCGAGATCGGCATCAGCACCCAGAAGCTTCACGCCCGTGGACCGATGGGCCTTCGGGAGCTGACCACGGGCAAGTACATCGTGCAGGGCGACGGTCACATCGTCACCTGAATGGCCCAGCCTCAGGCGACGACGGCTGTCTCAGATGTCTCACCCTGCAATTACCTTGAAAATCTCCTATGTGATGACTGATTTTCAAGGTAAATTGGAGCGGTGATTCTCCGAGCACTGGATGAACAGCGGCTACGCGCCGCTCTCGAACGTTCGCCGGTGGTCGTTCTCATCGGTCCCCGTCAAGCGGGGAAGTCCACCTTGGCCCGGGATGTCGTCGGCCCCGCTGCCGCCAACCACTTCGACCTCGAGGATCCCCGTGACCTCGCACGTCTCGGCGACCCGACGCTGAGCCTGCCCACGCTCTCGGGAACGGTGGTGATCGACGAGGGCCGGCGCAGCCCCGGTTTGTTCCCCATCCTGCGCGTGCTCGTGGATGCCGATCGGCGTCCGGGCCGTTTTCTCGTGCTGGGCAGCGCGTCGCCTGCACTGATCGGCATGGCCTCGGAGTCGTTGGCCGGGAGGGTGGCCATCATCGAGCTGGCCGGTCTTCGGGTGCGCGATGTGGGGGCTGATCAGCTCGAGACGCTCTGGCGACGCGGCGGGTTGCCGCCGTCCTTTCTCGCAACCGAGGTCGGTTCGGCGTCATGGCGTGATGACTACATCACGACCTTTCTGGAGCGTGATCTCGCGAACCTGGGGGTACGGATTCCGCCGACGACGTTGAGACGGTTCTGGACGATGGTGGCGCACTACCACGGCCAGACCTGGAACGGAGCGGAGCTCAGTCGAGCGCTTGGTGTGTCGCAGTCGACGGTGCGGCGGTATCTCGACGCGCTCACCGATGCGTTGATCGTGCGCCAACTCCCCCCATGGTTTGCCAACATCTCCAAGCGCCAGGTGCGTGCCCCCAAGGTGTACATCCGCGACAGCGGACTGCTCCATCGCCTGTTGGGACTCGACGACGAGGTCGATCTACTTGGTCACCCAAAGGTTGGGGCGAGTTGGGAGGGCTTCGTCATCGAGCAGTTGGTGACGTTGTTGGCGGTTCGGGACCCCTCGTTCTGGTCCACGCACAGCGGGGCGGAGCTCGACCTACGAGCAACCATGGCCGGTGCGCCGATCGGTTTCGAGATCAAGCGAACCGACCAGCCCCGCATGACACCATCGATGCGATCGGCGCTCGCCGACCTCGAGCTCGATCACCTCTTCGTGATCCATGCCGGAGCCATGCGTTTCGCGCTCGATCCAAAGGTGACGGCGCTGCCCGCGGCAGAGATCCTGACGACGGGAGCCGACGCCTTGGCAAGGTGATCGGCCCCTCCGGTGGGCTCAACGTGACTCGACCGAAGGGTGCCGGTTACCCTGTGGGAACCCCACGAGAGGATTGTCACGGCCATGGGCTTGCGCTTTGAATCGGTAGCCGACGTACGTTCCGACCTGAAGAAGGTTGACTATCTTGCCGACGACGGCATCGCCAGCGTCGTGTTCCTCGCAGATCGGCTGGGCAAGCCCGTACTGGTCGAGGGCCCGGCGGGAACGGGCAAGACCCAGCTCGCCAAGTCGGTGGCCGAGATCACGGGCAGCCGCCTGATCCGCCTGCAGTGCTACGAGGGCCTCGACGAGTCCAAGGCGTTGTACGAGTGGAACTACAAGAAGCAGCTCCTGCGCATCCAGGCCGAGCGCAACGCCGAGGACTGGAAGGAGCTGTCCGACGACATCTTCTCCGAGGAGTTCCTGTTGACCCGGCCGTTGCTCGAGGCGATCCGCTCGGAAGAGCCCGTCGTGTTGCTCATCGACGAGGTCGATCGTGTCGAGCTCGAGACCGAGGCGCTGTTGCTCGAGGTGCTCTCCGAGTACCAGGTGTCGATTCCCGAGCTGGGGACCATCCAGGCCGTGCAGACGCCCTTGGTGTTCCTGACCTCGAACAACACCCGTGAGCTGTCCGAGGCCCTCAAGCGTCGCTGCCTGTTCCTGCACATCGACTACCCCGATCTCGAGCGTGAGAAGGAGATCGTGCTCACCAAGGTCGAAGGCGTGTCGGAGAACCTTGCCGATCAGATCACCCGCATCGTGCGCTCGATCCGCTCGCTCGAGCTCAAGAAGTCGCCCTCGGTCTCCGAGACGCTCGACTGGGCTCGCACGCTCGTGTTGCTCGGCGTGGAGAGCATCGATGCCGAGCAGGCCACCGAGACGCTGCACATCTTGTTGAAGTACCAGACCGACATCGCCAAGGCAGCCAAGGAGCTGTCGACCAACGGCGCCTAGCGTCACAGGTCGACTGCCATGCTCGAGCTTCTCGCCGGTTTCATCCAAGAGCTTCGTCGCGCCGGGTTGCCGGTCTCGCTGACCGAGAACCTTGACGCGATGGAGGCGGTCAAGCACATCCCCATCGAGGACCGCGAGGCGTTCAAGTACACGCTCGCGGCCACGCTGGTGAAGAACTCCTCGCACTGGCGGGCCTTCGAGACCGTCTTCGAGGTCTACTTCGCGCTTCGAGGCGAGGAATACGAGATCGCCAGAGATGAGGCCGAAATGGGGGCCCTGCGCGATCTCGAAGGGGGCCAAAAGCCTCAGTCCGCCGGCGGCGGGGCAATGGAGGCCCTCACCCCCGAAGAGCTGGCCGAGATGCTCTACCAAGCGCTGTTGAACGCCGACGAGGCACAGATGCGAGCCGTTGCCCGCCAAGCGGTGCGTCGTTTCTCGGGCATGGAGCCGGGCCGCCCGGTCGGCGGGACCTATTACCTCTATCGGACGCTGCGCAATCTCGACCTCGACAACGTCGTGGAGCGCATGATGGAGGCGGTCCGCGAGCAGGCGGACGCACCGCTGACGGCGCTCGAGGAGCGTCTCGAGCGCGACGAGCTGGAATCCCGGGTCGACAAGCTCAAGCAGGAGGTCGAAGCCGAGATTCGTCGTCACCTCGTCGCCGACCGAGGCATCGATGCGATGGCGCGCACCTTGCGCAAGCCCTTGCCCGAGGACATCGACTTCATGCATGCCAATCGTGAGGAGATGGCCCAGCTCAAGCGCTCGCTGCATCCCCTGACCCGCAAGCTTGCCGTGCGTTTGGCACGCAAGCGTCGACACGGTCGCAAGGGTCCGCTCGACTTTCGAGCGACGGTTCGCAGCTCCCTCAGCTACGGGGGGGTGCCCGCCGAGCCGAAGTTCCGCTACCCCCGGCCGCACAAGCCCGAGATCTTCGTGATCGCCGACATCTCGGGCTCGGTCGCCGCCTTCGCCCGTTTCACCCTGCAGCTCGTCTATGCGATCAGCGGACAGTTCTCAAAGGTGCGTTCGTTCGTCTTCATCGACGGGCTCGACGAGGTGACCCGTTTCTTCGAGGGTGTTGAGGACATCAACGAGGCGGTGCACCGGGTCAACACCGAGGCCGATGTCGTCTGGGTCGACGGGCATTCCGACTACGGGCATGCCTTCGAGGTGTTCTGGGAGCGCTACGGCCACGAGGTCGGGCCTCGCACCACGGTGCTGTTCCTCGGCGACGCGCGCAACAACTACCACGCCTCGCAGAACTGGGTCATCAAGGAGATGCGCCACAAGGCCCGTCACGTCTATTGGCTCAACCCCGAGCCCCGCTCCTACTGGGACACCGGTGACTCGATCATCGGCGAGTATTCCACCCACTGCGACGGCGTCTACGAGTGCCGCAACCTGCGCCAACTCGAGCGCTTCGTCGAGGTGCTTGCGTAGTCGAGGTTCCCGGCCCGAGAGCAGACTCAGCGAAGGGCGGGCCGGTCGAGGTCCCGGTGGGGTGAGGAGCCGGGGCCGACAAGGCGCATCGCCATGGTGACGATGCCCGCCAGGAGGGCCGTTCCCATGACCGGCGCACCGATGCGCTTGAGCTCGACGACATCGCCGAGGAGCCCGAGGGCGAAGACCACGATGCCGGCGTTCATGCCCCAGAAGATCCAGTTGTCGAGGGGGTGCGCCCGTCGGTCGCGTCCGGCCGCGTGGACGCGACCGAACAGCGAGTTGGTCATGACCCCGATGAAGGTCATGTGGTCCACGGCAAGGAGCAGCCGCACGGGAGCGTCATCGACCTCGCCCTTGTAGCGGCCGATGATGTAGGTGAAGACCGCGAGCACGGCGACGAGGAAGAAGACCGTCGCAGCAGACCCGCGTTCCCAACCGTCGCGGGCCCAGTCGATGGCGCCGATCGGTTGGCGCAGTCGCCGCACCAGGATCACCACGCCCGTGATCTCGAGGGGGAGGCTGAGGGCAATGAGGGGCGCAACATCGAGCAGGGATCCGATCATGAGCAGGACCCCTCCGACGAATGGCGCGGCGATCTGTGTCCGTCCCGCCCGATCTGCCACGGTTTCGAGTGCGGCAGGGTCAAGGCGCCATTCGGCAAGGGCCATGCCGGTTGGAACGAGAAAGCCCACGACCATCGTTGCCGGGTGGGCGTCGTAGGCGCCATCGGGGAGGAAGTCGATGGTGCCGGCGAGCTCGAGACCGAGGAGCACGCCGAGCACGGCGCCGACGGCCAAGGTGGTGAGCGCAGCAAGCATGCCCAGGCGGGGAACACTCAGGACGACCTGTGATGCCCGGGACCCGACCCAGGCGATCATCGCCACCATCACGATCAGCACCAGGGTTCCGGTCAGCGGCCTCATGACGCCCAGGGTGAGAAAGAACGCAGCCACGTAGGCGCTGACGGCGATTATGGAAGCTCCGGGCAGGGCGGCCGCGATCGGGTCACGGTCGTGGTCGTCGGCGAAGAGCCACAACGATGCGGCGATGACCGAGAGGCTGATCCAACCGAGCGTGCCGGAGTGCACGTGACCCATGAGTGTCTTGTGGTCGAAGTCGACCACGTCGGTCCCGTTGAGGATGCCTATCACGACCGTCACCACGAAGATGGCCAACGCCGCCATCAACAGCGTTCGTATGCCCGGTGCATGTGGATGGTCATCGGCGAGTTTCGTGCCCATGCGCCTGCCTCTCTCGAAAGAGCTTTGGAACAGGCTAGCCATGCAAGGGTTCCGGGGCGGGGACTCGCCGGGTGCACGAGCGTGCCGCTCGGCCGACGGCATTGAGGCCCGTGTCGACGCTTCTCGGGCCGCGTTCGGACTACCCCACGCGCTCGAGAACGACGACGGGGATCTCCCTGGTGGTGGCGGCTTCGTACTCGGCGAACTGGGGCGAAGCCGCTTTCTGGGCGCTCCAGAAACGTGCCCGTTCCTCACCGGTGGTGACTCTCGCCTTCACCGCGATGGTCTCGGTTCCGTGCTCGATGGTCACCTCGGGGTGCGCGACGAGGTTGTTGAACCACGCCGGATTCTCGGGTGCTCCTGCGAAGGAGGCGAAGACCACGAAGTTGTCACCGTCGGGACAGTAGACGAGCGGGTTGACCCGCTCGATGCCCGTCTTCGCGCCGGTCGTGTGCAGGAGCAGCATGGGAGCGCCCTCGAACGGTCCGCCGCACTTGCCGCT
>JACOTK010000258.1 GCA_016178435.1 Actinomycetota bacterium | reverse complement strand
GTAACATTCCCGGCGCCGTGCCCCACACGTCGACCTATGCGCTCACCAACGCCACCTTGCCCTATGTCACCAAGGTCGCCAATCATGGTCTCCGAGCAGCCGTGTCGGCTGACCCGGCACTGTTGGCAGGCGTCAACACCGTCGGGAGCGAGGTCACCAACTCGGCCGTGGCCGAGGCGATCGGCCGTGTGTACCACGAACCATTCTCCCTGATTCGATAGGCCCGGCATGTCCCCTGCAACGTCAGACCCTGCCTCTGCCTCCCTCCTGCTTCCCCTGGAAGCCGAGGAGTTTCTCTCATGGCTGGGAGCCGAACGAGGTCGTGCCGCCAACACCTTGAGCGCGTACCGGCGAGACCTGCACCTCTATGCACGGTGGCTCGATGCATGCCATCTCGGGCTCGCTGCGGCCACGGCATCGGACATCGAGAAATTTGTTGCCCACATGCGTGACACGGGGAAGGCTCCCTCGTCGGTGGCCCGCACGCTGGTGGCCGTGCGGTCCCTCCACCGCTTCCTGGCCGAGGAGGGCCATGCGCTGAACGACCCCGCCCTGACCGTGGCCGTGCCTCGTGTGCCCCAGGGGCTGCCGAAGGCGCTGCGCGAGGACGAGGTCGAGGCCTTGATCGCCGTGGTGACGGGAAACGATGCCATTGCCAGGCGGGACCGGGCGATTCTCGAGGTGCTCTACGGCACCGGCCTGCGGATCTCGGAACTGGTCGGGCTGTCCCTCGCGAATCTGGACCTTGCCGGCGGCACGCTGCGGGCGGTGGGCAAGGGAGACAAGGAGCGCATGGTGCCGCTCATCGGTCTGGCGCACGATGCGATGACGGCATGGTTGTCGCCCATGGGTCGTGACGAGGTCGTTCCCAAGCGATGGGCACGCCGCGGCGACGCCGAGGCGGTGTTCCTCAACAGCCGCGGCGGACGGTTGTCGCGACAGGGGGCGTGGGGAATCGTGCGCCGCTACGGAGACCTGGTGGGCTTGGGCGATCGACTGACGCCCCACGTGTTGCGTCACTCCTGTGCCACCCACATGCTCGATCACGGCGCCGACATCCGAGTTGTCCAGGAGCTGTTGGGTCACGCGTCGATCACCACCACACAGGTGTACACGATGGTGACCACCGAGCGACTGCGCGACGCCTACCGGTCCGCCCACCCTCGGGCAGCGGGACGACCTGTCCATTGACTACCCTGACCCCATGGTAAACACCGAGCTTCAGGTAACCCTGCGATCCGCACTCGAACAACTGCAGGCGCATCTGCACGCCCAGATCACCGAACTGGGCGTCGGAGCCGACGGCATGCCGTTCGACGAGAACTTTGCCGATTCCGGCCAGGTGGCAGCCGAACAAGGTGAGTCACGCTCGCTCGCCAATCAGCTTCACGACACCCTGAGCGAGGTGGAGCGCGCACTTGCGCGGCTCGACGAGGGCACGTACGGGTCTTGCCTGCAGTGCGCCAAGCCCATCAACGAAGCTCGGCTGGAGGCAATGCCGGCGACACCGTTTTGCATCGACTGCGCCTCGACTCCCGCCGGCCGGTAGCTCGTCACCCGGTGGCGATCCGTTCGGCACTGCACCTGACGCATCGATTCTTCGGCGCGCTTCGCCAGGGCGACGCGGGCGACGAGGAGACCGTCTGGGCCCTGAGCATGCTTCTGCCGGGCGAACAGGTCCTGTGGCGACAGATGAGTGGAGCCGATCAACGCCACAGCGCCGGTGTGGCCCGCAGGGTCGAACGCTCGCTCGGCGCAGAGGCGTCACGGCCCGTGCTGGCCGCGGCGCTGCTCCACGATGTCGGCAAGATCGAGGCAAATCTGGGTACCTGGGCACGAGTGGCCGCCACCCTGGTGGGCCTTGTCGTGGGCAGGGATCGCGCCCGCACGTGGGTCGACCGACCCGGAACGTTGGGTCGTCTCGGGCTCTACCATGCCCACGCGGAGGGTGGAGCCGACCTGCTCGCGGTAGCCGGGAGCGATCTCCTCACCACCGCCTGGGCCCGTGAGCACCACCTTCCCCCGGACCGCTGGACCCTCGATCCCGTCGTTGCCAGGGCGTTGAAGGACGCGGACGACGACTGAGGGGTACCGGGTGAGCGATGGGCACCCCGGGCACGGAACGTCCAAGGTGAGGAAGAAACCCGCCACACAGGCGGGCTAGTCGCTCTGTCGAGCGCGGCCAGGTCGTTGAGACCACCCGACCCACTCCGACCCGACGTCTGACTCGGGGATTTGACCGCGCAGGGGGGGGTCCCACTACGGTGCGCACGTTCCAATTTCCGATTGCATGGGGTCAACGTGAAACATCGTCTGGGCAGGAGCGTCGTTCGTTTTGGGGTGGTCGGGGTAGCGAGCGCCTTGTTCGGCGGCTTGTTGGTTCCCCTCCCGGTTGCAGCAGCAGCACCCAAGCCGAAGGAGGTCCCAGCACTGGGCGTGACGGGCGAAGCACCGGCGCCGGTGTTGGAACGACCGGAGGCCATCTTTGAGAACCTTCCCCCCGGCCCTTCCGGGGTGGCCACCGGTCCCGGCGTCGTGAGTCGCGAGAAGCGGGACGAGGCATCGGGGCGGATCGACCCCAACGCAACCGCCGTCGAGGAGATGACGAGCGAGACCCGACGAGTGGTGCGCAGCCGTGACGGCGCGCTGAACGCGGTCGTGACCGCCGGGCCGGTGCGCCTGAAGGACAAGGGCGGCCGGTGGCTCCCGTTCGATCTCTCGCTGGCCCGTGGTGCCCGCGGTCTGTTGCGTACCCAGGTCTCACCCGTCGAGGTCGGCTTTCGTGACGAGGTCGGCGCGGCGGGCCCAACCGCGGAGATCACCCTGGGCGAAGGTGTCGTGCTCGGCCTGGATCTCGATGTCGTGGCCGAGGGCGCCAAGGCCGAGGTGATCGCGTCCAAGCCCATCAAGGATCCGACGACGGCGGGCTATTCGCCCGAGGACAAGGCCAAGTGTCAGCCGTCACGGATATCCCTCGTTGAGGCGAAAGTCCGTCACGTAATTCCCTGATTCGCCGTCACGTTATTCCCTCGACTGTTTTCACGGATTTCCCTGGTTGCTGTCGGTGGGTTCTCGTGGTGGCGGGCATCCCTT
>JACOTK010000117.1 GCA_016178435.1 Actinomycetota bacterium | reverse complement strand
TGGGCGACAAGATCAGCTCACGCATCGCCGCCACCAAGGCCCGGGTTCCCGGCGTCCCCGGCACCGCCGAGCCCCTCACCTCCGTCGATGAGGTGGTGGAATTCGGTGACACCCACGGGTGGCCAGTGGCCATCAAGGCCGCCTATGGCGGGGGTGGCCGCGGCATGAAGGTCGTCGCCGACGCCGAGTCGGCGCCCGAGGCGCTCGAATCGGCCAAACGTGAAGCGCTTGCCTACTTCGGCCGTGACGAGGTCTATCTCGAGCGCTACCTGACCTGGCCACGTCACATCGAGATGCAGATCCTCGCCGACACGCACGGCAAAGTCGTGTGGATCGGCGAGCGTGACTGCTCGGCCCAGCGGCGCCACCAGAAGTTGGTCGAGGAGAGTCCGGCGCCGAACTTCCCCGACGAGGTCCGCCAGGCCATGGGCGAAGCTGCGGTGCGAGTGGCGAAGGCATGCGGCTACGTCAACGCCGGCACCGTCGAGTTCCTCTACGAGGACGGCCGCTTCTTCTTCCTCGAGATGAACACGCGGCTGCAGGTCGAGCACCCGGTCACCGAGATGGTCAGCGGCCTCGATCTTGTCGCCGAGCAGATTCGCATCGCCTCGGGAGAGCCCCTCTCCTTCACCCAGGCCGACATCGCGTGCCGTGGCCACAGCATCGAGTGCCGCATCAACGCGGAGGACCCCGCAGGCGGACGCTTCCTGCCCTCGCCCGGCCGTATCACCCGCTTGACCGTGCCGAACGGACCGTGGACCCGTCTGGACAGCGGTTACGAGGCAGGCGACGAGATCAGCCAGTACTACGACAACCTCATGGGCAAGCTCGTGGTGTGGGCGCCTGATCGCGACCAGGCCCGAGCACGCATGTTGCGAGCCCTCGACGAGCTGCAGATCGAGGGTGTCGCGACGACCATCCCCGCACACAGGCTGATCCTTTCTCATCCCGATTTCGCATCGGCGATCCACTCCACCAAATGGATCGAGGACACGCTCGACCTCTCCGGCGTCGACTCGCCGGTGACAACCACCGTGGATGTCTCGGAGGAGACCGAGCCACGGGTACGTCGCGATGTCGACGTCGAGGTGAACGGGCGTCGCTTCAAGGTCGCCATGTGGGTGCCCGAGAGCCAGGTGGTCTCGGCCGGAGGCGCCGCTGCCAGGCGCAGGCCACGGGCCGGAGCGGTGAGTGTGAGCTCGTCCGGCGGAGGAGGCGGAGCGGGACAGGTGGCCGCGCCCATGCAGGGCACCGTCGTCAAGGTGCTGGTTCAGGTCGGCGACGCCGTCGAGGCCGGTCAGGCCGTCTGCGTGCTCGAAGCCATGAAGATGGAGAACCAGATCGAGGCCGACAAGAGCGGCACGGTGGCCGAGATCAAGGTCGAGGCGGGTCAGACCGTCGGCGGCGGTGACGTGCTCGTCGTGATCTCCTGAGCCGGTCGGTCAACCCGGGACTCGGGACCGACGCACACAACTTGTGGAGAAGCCGGTCGGACCCCGGGGTGATCGGACAGAATGAGGGCCATGGACCTTTCTGGCTCGACCATCCTCCTCACGGGGGGCACCGGATCATTTGGCAACGCCTTTGCCGAGCGCATGCAGGCAGACTGGCCCAACACCACCGTGCGCCTCTATTCACGCGACGAGCTGAAGCAGTCCGAGATGCGGGAACGGCTGGGGGATCGCCAGTTCCGGTATCTCATCGGTGATGTTCGCGATCATGATCGCCTGGTTCGTGCGGCGCAGGGCGCTGACGTGATCATCCATGCGGCCGCGATGAAGCAGGTCCCTGCGTGTGAGTACAACCCCTTCGAAGCCGTTCAGACGAACGTTATCGGCACCCAGAACGTCGTCAACGCCGCCATCGATGCGGGAGTGGCACGGGTCATCGCTCTCTCAACCGACAAGGCGGTCAATCCGGCAAACCTCTACGGGGCAACCAAGCTCTGTGCCGAGAAGATCATGGTCCAGGGCAACACGTATGCGGCCCAGAGCGACACCCGCCTCAGTTGTGTTCGCTACGGCAATGTGGTCGGTTCCCGTGGTTCTGTCATCCCCCTCTTTCGCAAGCAGATCGCCGAGGGGCGACTCACCATCACCGATGAACGAATGACGCGGTTCTGGATCACCCTTCCCCAGGCAGTCGACTTGGTTCTGTTTGCGCTCGACCAGGCCAAGGGCGGCGAGATCTTCATTCCGAAGATCCCCTCGATGAAGGTGATCGACCTGGCCGATGCCATGGCTCCGGGAAGCCCTCACCAGGTCGTCGGCATCCGGCCGGGCGAAAAGTTGCACGAGATCCTTCTCACGGCCGACGAGAGCCGGCACGCGATTGATGCCGGAGACGTGTACATCGTGCTCCCCGAGCAACCCTGGTGGGAGCGGGAGGCCTGGCCGGAAGGGCAACACCTCACGGAGGGCTTCTCGTACTCGAGTGACAACAACAGCTGGTGGCTCTCGAAAGCAGAGCTCGCTGCGTTGCTGCCCTGACTGCCGACATCGGATCGACCTCAGGAACGAGGAGCTCGTCTGGCCAACCCCTCTATGAGGCGTCTTCGGTCCTCGGCTCGCACTCCCCAGCGAAGGCCGAGGACTCCATAGACGCTGAGGGCGATGAGACCAAGTCCCACCGCCCACACGGCATTTGGCGAAGCCCAAACGACCCCCAGCAACGCGACCAGCAGACCGGCAGCAAGCAAGCCTGGACGTAACAGCCCTGAAAGAAGCAGGTCCCACGACTGACCGCTTACCCGCTCCAGAGCGGGCAACAGAAACACACCCGCTCCACATGCGCCTACGATTGAGCTGACGAACACGGCCGCAACCCCAAGCGGCTCGACCAGGGCCAAGGTCAGGACAAGGGTCACCAGTGTCGTCGCCAACTGGGCCCCGACGAGTCCCCGTACCTGGTTGGAGCCGTACATCACTGACCAAGCCTGACCGATCGGGACCAGGATCACCACGAGCACCATCACGGTCCTGAGAACCCAGGCCATCTCACCTTCATTGAACTCTGCCAAGCCTCCTGCCACATGAGCAGCGAACCCGATGACCGCCATCGCACATGGCCAGACGACAAGAGCTGCATAGCCCGAGGCCTTTCGGTACAAGCCGCCGACTCGTTCATGCTCGCCTCCGGCGATGAGGCGGGCCGTTCCGGAGGTGACACCGAGACCGAGAAGATCGATTGCCCCCGAGAACATCTGCAGCACCCTGAGCGCCACCGCGTGCATCGCCAGGGCGACAGGACCCAATATGACGCCGATGATGAAGGGGTCGGCGCGAGACGCCATCAACCCCGATGCGGCGATGGCGAGGTACGGCTTGGATGTATCCACGAGCTCCCGACGAGCCGCCGCGTCAACTGCTCGTAGATGCATCGCCTCTCGCCATGTTTCACGTGCGCTGAAGAGCC
>JACOTK010000116.1 GCA_016178435.1 Actinomycetota bacterium | reverse complement strand
TTCAGAGCAGAGTGAAAGCAGGCGGCGTAACCGGCGGCGAAGAGCTGCTCGGGGTTGGGGGCACCTCCCGGCCCGCCCATCTCCTTGGGGATGCGCAGCTCAAGGTCGAGCAACCCGTCCTCGGAGGTCACGTGGCCGTTGCGGCCGTCGCCCCCTGCTTCGACGCTGGTGGTGTAGACGACATTCATGGTGGTGGGGCTCCTTGGTCGCAGAAATATCACTCACGATTATATTGTGTCCAAGTAATCTTGGCAACAGGGAATCGTCTTGTACCATGGCGTGGTGAGCGCGAACCTGGACGAGCACCTCGGCGAGCAGCGCCTTGACCAACAACTGTGCTTTGCCCTGTACGCGGCGAGCCGGGCGGTGGTGCGCTCGTACGCACCGTTGCTTGCCCCCGAGGGCCTGACCTATCCCCAATACCTGACCTTGCTCGTGTTGTGGGAGAACCCTGATGAGCCGTTCTCCGTCGGCGAGCTCGGCCGGCGGCTGCACCTCGACAGCGGAACGCTCACGCCCCTGTTGAAACGTCTCCAGGCCATGGGGATCGTGGACCGTCGTCGGGACAGTGGCGACGAGCGTCGGGTGCTCGTGGCCCTCACGGACGAAGGTCTTGCCTTGCGTGGACGTCTCGCATGGGTTCCCCGGCACTTGGCGCAGATCGTCGGGATGGACCTTGCCGACGTTTGTCGACTCCGGGATCAGCTCAACGACCTCATTGCCGTTCTCGAGCCGGGGACGAATCCCGACCGTCTTGAACCACGACCGGTCGGTTGACCCGAGCCCTGTGGGCCGGGTCGGGGATCAGTGTCACGATGCACCTCGGTCATGGCCTGACCGAGGCGTAGGAGCCGGGAGTCGCTTCTCTCAGCCTTCGGTCCATGTCAAGAAGGTGCCTCACTCAATCCGGTATCTCCCAGCTCGCCTCTGCGGGGTTGGTGAATCCGGAAAGAACGAGTGTGACGCTTCCGTTCATGCGTTGGTCAAGCCTGAAACGCAATTGTCCTTCCCGATGATGACCTCCGGGCCCGTCACCCGACCATGATTCGGCGGGCCGCACCGTGCCGTCGACATCGAGCGTGGAACGGGTGAGGTCGGCGGACAGATCCGACTCGTGGGTGTCGAGGCTGACGGCAAAGACTGCTTCCTGATCGTCGAGGCGGAGTGGCTTGATCTCGATGTCCACTCCCCTGACCGTCAAACGGCGAGTTTCGAGACCGAATGTTGAGGATGTCTTCCGGTTCTCGTTGACGTTGTCACCCTGCGAGCCGACGATCACGCCGATGGCCACCACCACCACGATGACGACGGCGATCATGATCAGGCGACGGCGCACGCGTCCACATCCTCATGATGAGTGTTGTGATGCGGCGTGTGCCGGAGCCGTCGGGTAGCGATGGTGATGCCGGCCAGGTTCACACCGATCCCCACCGTCATGAAGGGAATGCGGTAGTCGGTCAGGAACGCAGCGGCTCCGGTGGCCCCGACAAGGGGTGCGAGGTCGGTGATGTGGTGCGCACAACAGGCGATCATCCCGACGGTTGAGGCTCCGGCCCCAGTTCCACCGGCGGCCGCTGCCACGTGATGCAAACGGCGACGCCGTCTGAGCTCGGACAACAGAGCGACCTGAGTGCCGAACCCCGCAACGATGGGGATGAGGTAATACCAGTCCTGTCCTGCCTGGTCGATGAGGTGACGCCAGGACTGCGAGGCGGCGGATACCACCACGATGTAAAACAGCGCCAAGGCGAGGCCGGCAAGAGCGCCGATCCGGATGCTGCGGGGGTTCATCGCTCTTCTTGCCGGTCGTGGCCGGTATGGGAAGAACCTGGTTGCCCGTCATCGTCCCGCTTGTTGGCACGGCCGTGCCCGCCCATCATGAAGATCATCATGATGGGACAGACAAGAAAGATGAGAAATGGCAGGTAGTTGAGGACCGGTAGGCCGGCAAGGCCCAACCCGACGAAGACGGCAAGTCCGACCAGCATTGGTTTGAGCATTTTTTGATGGTTCATGACGTGCCCCTCTCGCATCGAGTGCTCCTTGCATCATGGGCCTTCATCCATCCGATGTCTTCAGCGGTACATACCGAAATCGTGCTGTGGTTGCCTACGGATGGATCTGACTCCGGCCGGGGTGAGTGCCTAGGATCTCCTACAGCATGTCGTTGATGAGGTACATGACAGATAGGACCGCAAACGATGAAGGTGATCAGGACCAGCGGTGAGTGACGTCATTCGTGTTGCCTTGTGTGACGACCACGCACTGGTTCGAAGTGGCCTGCGCCGTATCCTGACCGAGGAAGCTGATATCGAGGTGGTGGGTGAGGCCGAGACGGCCGAGGAGGCCGTCGCCTTGGCTGTCGCCGAGCAGCCGGATGTCTTTGTCATGGATCTCAGCCTGCCCGGCGCCAGCGGGATCGAGGCGACCCGTCGCATCGTCGCCGTGAGTCCACAGACCAAGATGCTTGTCCTGACGGGCCACGACGACGTCGTTCACCTTCGCAAGGCATTCGAAGCGGGAGCCAGGGGGTTCCTGGTCAAGGACATTGCCGACCTCGAGCTGGTGCTCGCCGTTCGTCAGGTTGCCGCGGGCAATGAGTACGTCCATCCCCGCATCGGGGCCGCGTTGCTCAACACGAGTGCCGATCACTCGAGGATGGAAGGCCCCGGCGGTCGGCTCTCCGAGCGAGAGCTTGCCGTGCTCCGTCTCGTGGTGCTTGGCTACACCAACCCCGAGATTGCGTCCGAGCTGTACGTGTCGGTCCGAACGGTTGAGACCCATCGTGCGCACGTGCAACAGAAGCTCGGAATCAAGTCCCGATCCGACCTCGTCCGCTACGCCCGCGAGCAGGGGATCCTCGACGGGGCCAGGGAAGGCCTGTAGCCCAATCGGGGACAGGAGCGTGTCAGGAACGTTTCGACCCCGCCCACCCGTGGAAGACCGTCGTGGCCATGGCGGTGAGCACCACCAGCCAGGCCAAGGCGAGCAGGAGAAAGCCAACCTCGTCAAAGCGATCGGTGAACGCAGCGTCAATCAGCACACGAGAGGTGCCGCGGCCGGGGACGAAGGCGCCCCAGACGGGTGGACCGGACGGCAACATGATGCTTTGGCCGAGGCCCTGGTCGAGAAAGGCAAGGAGCAGGACCAGATAGAGGCCACCGAGTCGGCCGGTGAGCGGTCCGACCACGACGCCCACCATGGCGTAGGAGAAGGCGACGAGAAGCGTTGCCATCACGAAAACGGCCCACTGGTTTGGTGGGAACCACGCCCCGGATACCGAGATGGCGACAGCGGTGGTCACCGTCGTGGCGACGGCAATGACGCCAAGATGGCCGGCCAATATCTCCCAGGGGCGAAAACCGGCCAGAACGAGGCGGCGGTCGCCTTTTACCGAGCCGGTCACCACGAACAGGCCGGTGAGACCGGACAGGAACGCCACGGCGATGGGCACCATGGTCATCGCATGCATTCGTCGCTCCGACAAGATCCCGTCGAAATGTCGGGCGCCCTCCACCAAGGCAACCGACCCGGGGCTCTCGGGTGTGACGGCCACGGCCAGGGCGATGAAGATGGCAGGAACGATCACCAGCAGCACCCAGAGCACCCGGTTGCGGCGGTACTCCCGCATGCCCGCCCGAAGCCAGGTGCTCAGACGAGTCACCGTTCGTGTCGGGCCAATCGTGACCGGAGTCAGTGCGGGCCGAGTGATGACCGTCATGCGGGCGACGGCAAAGGTCGACAATCCCACCGCCCAGGCAAGTGACCAGCCGAGGTCACCAAGCGGCCCGCCATGACCGCTGGCCTGGTCGGTGAGCACGAGGGACGGGAAGTGCAGCGGCAACACTCGGGTCAGTGTCGAGGAGCTTTCACCCAGCACCGCGCCAAAGAACACGTCGAGCACCCAGGCCAGAGTGACAAGCAGCGCCCCGTTCATCTCCGAGCCTGAGCGTGTGGCGACGAAAGTGCCGATCAGCGTGCCCAGTGCCAGGTAGATGATCGCAAAGAGCACGGTCGCGGCCACGACTCGGGGTGGGTCATTGATGCCGTTGCGAGCGGCCAGGGCAAGAAGACCGCCGGCCGATGCAAGCAGAGCCAATCCGAACGCTGCGCCGAGACGCCCGGCGACAACGGGGGTAGTCCGGCGGCCGGCGGCGGCGAGGCGCCGGTCGGCAGCACGCGAGCCCGTGACCTGGAAGAACCCGGCCAACCCGGCCAATGCGGCGGCTGCCCAGCCGGCGGTGGCGGCCTCGATCTGAACACGATCACCGGTTCCTCCCAGCAACTCGGAAAACTCGGCCAGTGTGCCTCCCCACATCACCACGAGCACCACCGGGACCACGACGAGGAGGATGAGGTTGAGGGGGCGGCGTGCATAGTCGAGACCTGCCCTGCGGGCGAGCAGGCCGATCATCGCAACACGGTTCGGCCGTCACGCAGCTCGACAATGCGGTCGAAACGCTCCTCGTCAGTCACGAAATGACTGATGACGAGCACACTGCGCCCGGTTACCCGCCGTTCGGCGGTAAGAGCCCAGAAGCGCTGGTAGGTATCCCAGTCAAACCCGGCATAGGGCTCGTCAAGAAGCAGGATGTCAGGGTCGGCCAGCAGCGCCAGGGACAGGTTGAGCTTGGCCGCCGTGCCGCCGGACAGCTCCTCTGCCCGTGTTGTCCGCCAATCACCGAAACCCAAGGTGGCATAGAGCGCATCGGCTGCGCCGGCGACCGCGGCGGGGTCCATCCCATAGGCAACGCCGAACAGCTCAAGGTGCTCGTCACACGTGAGTCGGTCGTACAGCACCGGTTCTTGGGGGCAGTAGCCGATCCTGCCCGAGCTCACCACGGTGCCCCGATCGGCACGGAGCGCGCCGACCAGAATCTGCATGAGGGTGCTTTTACCTGAGCCGTTCTCACCGACGAGGCCCACCACCTCGCCATGGCCGAGCGTGATGTCCGCTCCCTTCAACACCGACACTGCCCGACGGCGAGGCCACATTCCCCGCCGATAGGATTTCGTGATCCCGGCGGCTTCGAGCACTACTTCGCGGGTCACCGGAACCGAGGCGCTCGGGCTCGGCAGAGCCTGAGCGGTTGACTCGTGCATGGTGGCTGCCCCAATCGTTCGTGTCAATCGTTGGCGTCTCGATCAGCATCACACTCGGTGCCGGCTCTTCCATCCGTGCTCGCCACGGAAAGCAGCCAGGGCAAGCACGCAACCGGGTTCCATGGGCCCAGCGATGATCACCCGCTCCGTGGATGTGACGTTCCGACTATCTTGAGGCCGAGAGACGCGACCCGATGCCAAGGGGCAGAGGTGCCCACATCGTTTCGTTGGTGTTCTGCAACGCGGGACGGGCGCCGATCTCCTTCAGCTTCCGGGCCACCGGGTCGACACGCAGGAAGGTGAAGAGTATGTCCGAAGGCGCCCCGATCACTGCCGACGAGGAGCTGCTGTGCTGCATCGGGCCGGCGTTTCCGGACCTGCTCGAGACCGACCCGGCTCGGATCTCCGCCCTTGCAGCGGAGATGGCGAACGGATTCACCCGACTGGCCGGTGTCCATCGTGCGGTGTCGGTCTTCGGAAGCGCACAGACGCACCCGACCGATCCCACCTACACGCTGGCTCGTGGGATTGCAGCGGAGCTGGGAAGGGCCGGGTTCGACATCATCACCGGTGGTGGCCCCGGCGTCATGGAGGCCGCCAACCGAGGTGCCCGGGATGCCGGGGTACTCTCGGTCGGGCTTGGCATCGAGCTGCCCCGCGAGCAGGCGTTCAACCCCTACCTCGATCTGGCCGTGGAGTTCCGGCACTTCTTCGTCCGCAAGGTCATGTTCGTTCGTTACGCCGCCGCGTTCGTTGTCTTCCCGGGCGGGTTCGGCACGCTCGACGAGCTGTTCGAGGCACTCACGCTGATCCAGACCGGGAAGATCCACCACTTCCCCTTGATCCTCGTCGGCACCGACCACTGGGCCGGCCTCGACCAATGGATCCGCCAACGCTTGGCCCCGGCCGGGATGGTCGCCCACCACGACCTCCAGCTTCTCGTGGTCACCGACGACCCCACCACCGTCGTGAGAACGGTCGTCGCCGGCTACCGGCAACAGCCTCGAAGCCGCGTCAACAGCGCGGCGGACACGACCGCAGACGAGTAGCACCCCAGGCCACGAGCACGACAGGCCACGAGCACGACAGGCCAGGAGCACATACAGACCGGTAACGGGTCAAGGCCAAGACAAGTCGGCTTCGTTCAGCGCCGCATGGGCAGACGCAACCGCTTGAGCATGATCGCGTTCACGGCCACGAGGAGACTCGAACCCGACATCGACAACGCGGCAATCTCCGGACGCAGCACCAGCCCGAAGGCAGGCTCGAAAACACCGGCGGCGATGGGCAACGCGATCGTGTTGTAGCCAATCGCCCAGCCGAGGTTCTGGCGCATCTTGCGCAACGTGCCTCGCCCGATGCGCAGGGCCACCGCGACGTCGAGCGGGTCCGATCGCATCAAAACGATGTCGGCGGTCTCAATGGCGACATCGGTGCCGGCGCCGATGGCAATGCCGATGTTCGCCTGTGCCAGGGCCGGGGCGTCGTTCACCCCGTCACCGACCATGGCAACCTTACGTCCCGCTGTCTGGAGCTCGGCTATCTTCGCCGCCTTGTCGCCGGGAAGGACCTCGGCGATGACCGAGTCAACCCCGAGCAGGCCGGCGATGCGTCGAGCCGTGGCCTCGTTGTCACCGGTGAGCATCACGACCTCGATATCGAGCTCTCGGAGTGCGGCTACCGCCGCCGCAGCGGTTTCCCGGGGGGCATCGGCCATGGCCACCAGGCCGGCGGCCCTGCCATCGACGGCCACGACCACGGCGGTGCGGCCTCCCTCGGCAAGTTGTTGACGCCGTGCGGCGAGCACCCCCAGGTCGATGCCTTCGCGTTCCATCAGTCGCCGGTTGCCGACCACGACCCGGTGACCGTCAACGGTGGCGAGGGCGCCGTGGCCCGGCACGCTTTCGAAGCCCTCGACGAGCAGGACGGGTGCCCCCCGACCGTCGGCTTCGACCACGATGGCCTGTGCCAGGGGATGCTGGGATTCCCTCTCGACCGCAGCGGTGAGCGCGAGAAGATCGAGCGCATCGATGCCTTCGGCGATGACATCGGTGACCTCGGGCTCGCCTTTGGTAAGCGTGCCGGTCTTGTCCATCACCACGGTGTCGATGCGAGCCGAGGTCTCCAGCGCCATGGCGTTCTTGAACAGCACACCTCGCTGGGCCCCAAGACCCGTGCCAACCATGATCGCGGTCGGCGTTGCCAGCCCCAGCGCGTCGGGACAGGTGATCACCACCACGGTGATGGCGAACAGGATGGCCTCATCCACGGAGCGTCCCGCGAGCGCGTACCAGACGACAAAGGTGCCGGTGCCACCGATCAGGGCAACGAGAACCAGCCAGAACGCGGCACGGTCGGCCAGGCGTTGGCCGGGCGCCTTGGAATTTTGGGCTTCCTGCACCAGCTTGACGATCTGGGCCAATGCCGTCTCCGCTCCGACCTTGGTCGCCCGGACTCGCAAGGCGCCGGTCGTGTTGAGCGTCGCACCGATCACCTCATCTCCCGGCGCCTTGTGCACGGGGAGGCTCTCGCCGGTCACCATTGACTCGTCGAGCTCGCTCTCGCCCTCCTCGACCACGCCATCGACGGCGACCTTCCCTCCGGGACGCACCAGGAGGAGATCACCGACGGCAACCTCTGCTGTGGGGATCTCCACCGGCTCGCCGTCTCGCAACACGATCGCCATGGCAGGGGCAAGGTTGAGCAGCGTCCGGATTGCCTCGTTCGCACCGCCACGGGCACGCATCTCGAACCAGTGACCGAGCAACACAAAAGCGGCCAACACCGAGGCCGCCTCGTAGAACACCTCCCCGCCACCCGTGAGCGTGACTCCGACCGAGTACAACCAGCCGGCGCCCACGGCAACAGCGACAAGCACCATCATGTCCAGCGTTCGCGCTCGCAGCGCCCGCACGGCGCCGTCGAAGAAGATCCAGGAGGACCAGAACACGACCGGCAGGCTGAGCATCAACTGAAGGATGTCGTCACGCAGTCCAAACGGAGCGTCGACCTCGAAGCCGAGCACGTCGCGACCGATCGGGGACCACAATAGGATCGGAAGGGAGAATACCGCCGCGACCAGGAAGCGCCGCCGCATGTCGGTGACCATCGCAGTCATCGACATGCCGGCGTGGCCCCCATGGCCCATCGCTTCGTGAGGTGAACGGATGCCGGTGACCGGTGGCTTACTCGTGCGAACGGTCCCCTCGGCAGGCAGAGACCGATCGGTCCCCATGGGCGTATGCGTATGCTCGGCCATTCGGTTTCTCCTTGGTGAACGGCGCCGGGACTGGCTCGGTTGGGGAACCTTTCAGGGGGTCGGCATCGTGGTGCTGGAAGACGTGGCCTTACGCAATGCCTCACTCAAAGCTGCCCCTTCGAGCGGGAGTTGACTCTTCAGGTAGCGCTGGTTGACCTGGACGCCGCGGCGGATGTTCTCGGCGATGGCGGAGCGTTGGCGGATTGTCTGCAAAGCCCATCGGGCGAATACCTTGAGCTCGATCCTGCCCGAATTCCACCCGGCCCCCACGTAGCGAGCGTAGGACTCTTCAGTGGCTGCCTGGCTGAAGTTGGCCAGTGCCGTGGGGCTCAACAACCCAGGGTTCGCAGCCGGCCCGTTCATGAAGGCTGTCGTGCGTGCCACGATGTCGTCCTCGATGGGTTGCACTTCGGCCTGGAGCGCTCGCAACTTGGGCAAGTTGATGGTGGTGTCCATCATGGGAGAGGGCAGGATGCTGTTGATCGACCCGGCATTGTCGTAGAGCGAGAACTGCTTGTCGACGATCGCCAGGTTGAAAGCGGAGAACCCGAGCGAGTTGTTGGATGCTGTCTTGGTGGGCACTGATTGTGCGGCCGGGAAGGTGGGCACAAACACCCCGGCAGAGGGCTCACCCAAGTTGACCCACATCGTGGTCAAACGAGGATCCATCCCTGGAGCGACGCCCTCGATCACCACCGCGGCGGTCGTCTGAGCCCGGCTGATGCACTTGTTGGTTGGGAACCGCTCAGGAACGAGGGCCGGTGTGTCGCCACAGACGTCCTTCGCCACCGTCTTCATGATGTTTGCCGGGTCGAGCTTGCCGTTTTTCTCGAGGTCGTTGAGCAAGGTGGCGCCCCGCTCTTTGCGTTCGATGCCGGGATTGTCCACGTAGCGGTTGAAGTTGGTGTGGTTGGCGATGCCGCCACTGCCAGGGTCACCGGCATCGACCCTGAACACTTCGGGCTTTGTGCCAATGCCACTGTGGGCTTCGATCAAGATGACGCCCTCGAAGGCATCCATGGCCACGAAGTTCGAGCTGATCACCGCAGTCGAGCTTGGCGCATCGTTCCAGTGCTCGAGGAGCTTCTCGAAACAGACCACGCGATCACAGGTCTCCAATGCCTTCTTCATGACCGCGATGTCGACATTGAGGGTCTCCTCCACGTTGGTATCGGAGTACACACTGGCGTTGAGCACCGCGAAGCCCGATTCGTTTGCGCCCCCGCCGCAGATCGGGATGTTGAGCAGATAGACAACCTCTTGCAGGCAGATGTGGGCGCCGATCTTCGGGTCGCGGGCTGGATACGAACGGATACCCATGAAATAGCTGTTGGAGTCGTCGCGGTTCTTCCAGATGATGGGGCGCCCTGTGGCGGACGCGGTCCGAGAGATCACCGCGACGTCGCAAGCCTGGGCCACCGGTCCGACAACGATGAGCCCGATCAACAGGAAGACCCCGATGGAGAGCTTGGCTCGAAGCGGCCGCAACAGTGGTCTCAGGAACATGTGTCGCAGCTGCATGGCTTTACCTCGTGGATGGTGACGAGCACGGGTGACAGTGGTAACGACATAGCGTAGTAGATGCTCATTCGTTCATGTTCATGCCTGGCATGTCGTGGGGAGTGTCGTCATTGTCACCTCCGTTGGCAAGCAACATGATGCCGGTGACAATCAGGGCAGCGACGATGGCCGAGCCAATCAGCCAGGCCCGGCGATCTCCACGCTTGTTCTCGTTTTCCGGAGTCATGAAAATGCACTCTACGACAAGTTGTAGTAAATCACCGATGTCCCGACGGTCGCAGCTGCATCGACATCAAAGCCACTGCCGGCGGGTTGGGGGTATGCCACTGGCGCCGTCCGGGTCCGAGACGACGCCGAGAACCTGGTGCAGGCTGAGGCCCCCGTCCACGAAGCCGACCGCCGAGGCGGCCATGTACAGGTGCCAGACGCGGGAGCGGAACATGCCGACCGCGGCGACCGCCTCATCCCAGTGCTCTTCGAGGTTGCCCACCCACGCTCGCAAGGTTCGGGCGTAGTGCTCGCGAAGCGACTCCACGTCTCGTACCTCGAAACCTGCCCGTTCCATGGCCAGGACAACCTCACCGACATCGATCAGCTCACCATCGGGGAACACATAGCGACCGATGAACGATCGTGGTCCGAGCATCGACCCGCCCACCGATGAGATGGCGTGGTTCAACAACCGCCCACGCGGAGTCGACAACCGTCGCAACTCCTGGAAATACTCGGTCATGCGTTTCGAGCCGACGTGCTCGAACATGCCGATCGAGGAGATGGCGTCGAATGTCTCGTCCCCCAGGTCGCGGTAATCCTGCAGACGGATCTCAACCCGGTCACCAACACCGGCTTCGGCGACCCGACGACGGGCCTCGGCGGCCTGCTCGTGACTGATGGTGACACCTACCGCGGTTGCGTCGTAATGACGAGCGGCGTGGATGGCCATCGAGCCCCACCCGCAACCGACGTCGAGCAGGCGCTTGCCGGGCGCCTCGTCGAGACCGAGCTTGCGACATACCAGATCATGTTTGGCGGTCTGAGCTTCCTCGAGAGTCGTCGTGGACTCGGCGAAGCGGGCGCACGAGTAGGTCATGGTCGGACCGAGGAGCAGACGGTAGAAGTCGTTGCCCACGTCGTAGTGATGGCTGATCGCCTCCCGATCGCGGCGCTTCGAGTGACGGCGCCCCCTCGTTCGGACCTCTTCGGGCGGAGGAGGCGGAGGCAAACCGAGCACGCCGAGCTTGCGAGCCGCTCTGGCTGCGGAGCGAAGAGCGCCGAACGAGAGCCGGATGTCCGATGGCACAGCCAGGCGCAGGGCGTGCAACGCCGCGAAGATGTCGCCTTCGAGGTCAACCTCACCGGCGACGAACGCCCGGCCGATACCGAGCTCGCCCGGGGCCCACAGGATCCGACGGAGGACATCCGGCGAGTGGATGACGGCAGTGATTCCCCTGTCGAGCCCGACGGAGCTTCCGTCCCAGAAGACGAAACGAAGAGGGGTTGCTTCGCCGAAGGCCTCTCGCAAAAGAGGCTGCATGACGCCGGCGACCGATGTGCCCGGTGACGGTGAGGTCGTATCCCTGAGATCGATCTGACGAGGTTCCCGTCGACCGAGTCGATCTCTCATCGGCCCCGTGGTGCGTGCGTGGAGCTCGGGGCGTCGCTCGTCCGTGTGCAGATCAGCCATGGCGTTCTCCTTCGTTGTCGGGTATTGGCAAGCTCGTTGTCGGGTACTGCGAAGTCGGGTTTGCGAGACCTGATGAGCGATGATGTGGAATCTTCAGGCTCCACGCCCCCACTCGTGCCAATGGTGTGCGTGCCGGCAGTTCCTGTCATCCGTGCCGGCTACGGAACATGGGGTGCGGATGATGACGGAACGGCCCGCCCTCGGGGTTCTCCCACATCGCGAAGCAGTACCCACTCCGGATGTGGCCAAGGTTGTCCGGGCGACATCATGAGGACGTCCCTGAAATCCGGGGCATCATCGAGGAGGTAGCGACATGACAAGCTCATCAGGCGGATGCGGCTGCAACCACGGAGATCATGCTCAGGGCGATCATGCTCATGAGACTCAGCACATCTGTTCCGCGACCGCGGGTTGCTGCGGCGCACACGAAGCAGGCGAGATGCTCCACAAGGACGAGGCGCCGACTACAACGAGCTGAGCCTCGCTCGAGGGAAGCCCGTCACGACGTGAAAGGAAAGACCAATGCCCACGACGAAAACTCTCCGCCCCCAGAGCGTTGATCGCGCTGAGATAACCCTCGAGCATCACCAGCCGCACCAGATGCCGTGGGGCAACCCATTGGCGTGGATGGCCGTGCTGCGTATCGCCACCGGGTTCGTGTTCCTGTGGGCGTTCTTGGACAAGGCTTTCGGTCTCGGGTATTCCACTCCCTCGGAGCGGGCCTGGACGAACGGTGGTTCCCCAACGCGGGGGTTCCTGAGCAATATCGACGTCGGGCCTTTCGCGAGCACGTTCCGCTCGTGGGCCGGCGACGCGTGGGCCGACTGGCTGTTCATGATCGGGTTGGCGGCCGTGGGAGTGGCCGTTGCCCTTGGTATCGGGTTGCGGCTGGCGGCGGTGAGTGGTTCCGTGCTCATGGCTCTCATGTGGATGGCCGAGTGGCATCCCGCCCGTTTCACCTCGGGGGGTGAGCTCACCGGGTCGACCAACCCATTGGTTGGCTACCATGTGATCTATGCGCTGGTGTTGGTGGTCTTTGCGGTCACGTCGGCCGGCGATCACTGGGGGCTCGGCCAAGTCTGGCGGCGCCTTCCTTTCGTTCAGCGTTTCGCCTCCATCCTGAGATGACTGGTGACCTGACCCCGACGCCAGGTGGCTGAGGTGGCCAAGGTCGCCCACGCTTCCGCCTCTGCCGAAGAGACCGCTCCCGACATCACGCCGCTCAGTCTGCCTCCGCAGAGGGGCTGGGCGCGCGGTTTCGGGCGGGCAACCAGTGCACTGCTGGTCATCGCTCTGTTCTGGGCGCTGTTCACCCGCATGACCGATTTTCGCGAGGTGATCGACATCGGCCGGGCCGAGATCGCTTGGTGGGAGGGGGCTGCTCTGGTGATCATGGCCACCTTGTCACTGGTCATGTCGTTCGCGGCGATGGTGGCAGCGCTCCCCGGGCTTCGCTGGCGCGATGCGGCCCACGTCAACCTCACCACCACGGCGGTCGCCTACGGCGTACCCGGGGGTGGGGCGGCAGGCACGGCGCTGACCGTGACCATGCTGCGTAGTCTCGGATTCGGGCGCGATGCGATCACGCTGGAGGTGTTGTCGACCGGCGTGTGGAATGGCGCGGTCAAGGCGTGAGACGCCCCGGGTTTTGTAGAGGCATTGATTCCACGGAAAGGTGGAGGTCATGCCAGCACCGAAGAAGTATCCAGATGAGTTGAAGGAGCGTTCTGTGCGGCTCGTCCTCGAAGCGAGGGAGCAGGACGCGAAGCTGTC